>CAZTWC010000005.1:19785-45204 GCA_964617105.1 uncultured Myxococcia bacterium | reverse complement strand
TGCCATTTTGGATAAATTTAGTCGAAATGGATTTGGTGCTTTTCAACACCCTTTATACGCCGTTGTATCGCTTGATCTCGCTGAGCCAGGGCATTCTCTAATTGAATTACCTGGTCTGCCAATCTTTGCCGCATCTCTATCCTCTCAAACCCCCGGCTGATCACAATCTCAAGTTGTTCAAAATCTACTGGCTTCTGTATATAGTCGAATGCCCCCAGTTTTATCGCTCGAATAGAGGTTTCCATATCGGCAAAAGCGGTTATGATTACTACCTCTGTTTCCTGACTTATCTTCTTGATCTTCTGCAAAGCCTCAAGTCCGCCCATAACTGGCATCTTCAGATCCAAAATAACCATTTGAGGTTTTTTTTCCTGAAATATTTTAAACCCTTCCTGACCATTGGATGCAACATAAACCTGGTAACCGATCTGAGATAGATTCTTTTTTACAGCAAGCCGCAGTATCTCTTCGTTATCTACTATTAATATTTTTTTCACAGACAGCCCCTTAAGGATTAACCGCTTTCGAGAAAAGCAAATCTTATATAATTATAATAATTGCAAAGTTATTTGGCAAGAAAAATATTTCTTCAAAGGCTAAAAGTCTTGCCCGGGCTGGTTAATTTTACCAAAAGAATTGACAAACTCTTTAAGTTATAGTTATATTATTTGAGTATCGATAGCAGGTACTATTTAATGATATTATTATTTCCATCTCTATATAAAGTTGAACATTATGGAAGAACAGTTTAAAGAAATCACTGCCATTAACTACCAAGTTGTCACCTTGCTCAAAAAGCAACTACAGACTCTGGCGTCCAGAATCGAAAACGAAACCAACCGGGTATTTGAAACCATTGCTAAACTGTATAAAAGTGTAGCGGTCCATAAAAAAAATGTGGAAGATATGATGGCCAAGGTCTATGCTCACCGTGATATTGATAAAAATTTTGTTAAAAAATTACAGGTGGTGGTAGAAGATTACCTGGGCGAAAACAAATCAACTCAACTTGAAGACAATAGCCACCCGAAAGACATGACCGGGCAGGAAGTAGAAAAATTTTACCAGAGCATGAAGAGTATTGGTAAACAAGAAGATATGATTATGGGGCTTACTGAACCACTTATTTTAGAACTTCAATATAACGATCGCATCAGGCAAGGGCTCGAGCGAACAATTAAAGTGTTGGAGTTGCTGGACAATCTAAATGGCCACCCCATAGATCCGAAGGAATTGAAGACCTTACTAAATCAGAGTGATCAAATGGAGGAGATTAAGCAAAAAATCAAAACTATATATACCCACCTGGAAGAACAAAAGGTTTTTTCTAAACATTTCGGTCTCCAGTTTGACAGTGAAAAGAAAAAGGGAGTCACCCTATTTTAAGACAGAGGATAAATCAATGAAGAGAGTATTAGTTGTGGATGACTCGCCCTCTCTGCGGGCGATGGTAAAATTAACTTTACAAGTAGGCGGCTACGAAGTAAAAGAGGCTCCAGATGGTCCGGAAGCCCTGGAAATACTTTCCACCTACGTACCTGAATTAATTATGCTGGATGTTAATATGCCCAAAATGAACGGCATCGCTCTGTTGAGCGAAATCAAAAAAATGCCTGCCCACCGATTTACTCCGGTAGTGATGCTAACCACTGAGTCCAGCGACCAAATGATGCATGAGGGGAAAAAAGGCGGGGCTAAAGGTTGGATTATAAAACCTTTTAATAAAGATGAACTTATTCAAACTGTTAAAATTTTAGTGGGAAACTGAGGCTCTTTGCAGCCAATTATCAAATCAACCCCATTTTCTCCTTTGTTCCGATTCTTTATTTTAATTTATAATTTTTTAATTTTATCATGGTTAACAATATAAAGAAACTGTTACTAATCGAAGATGACGATGATTATGCATTGTTGATCAAAGTCATGCTGAAAAAGGCTGAGAAGAAAGGACTGTTCAAACTCTATAGGTCTACTTCTCTGCAAGAGGGACTCCGGACTTTAATGCAAAGCGACTTTTCCGTGGTATTGCTGGATTTGGGTTTGCCGGACAGTGAAGGTATTAACACTTTCGACCAGATTCAACAGGTCAAACCTGACTTGGCCGTAGTGGTACTCACCGGTCAGGACGATGAAAATTTAGGCATCATTGCGGTAAAGAAAGGAGCCCAGGACTATCTGGTTAAAAAATCAATAGATAAACGGTTTTTAAAAAGATCCATCCAATATGCTTATGAACGTAAGCAAATGCAACTGGAAAAACAAAAACTGCAGGAACAACTATACCAGTCGCAAAAAATGGATGCTCTGGGCCGATTGGCTGGAGGGGTAGCCCACGACTTCAACAACCTGCTGATGACCATAAATGGATATTGCGAGTTAATAGGCTACAGCCTTGACGAACAGCACCCCGTACAAAGTGATCTCAACGAAATCCGTAAAGCGGGAGATAGAGCCACCGCTCTTACCCTGCAACTCCGGGCTCTAAGCCGTAAACACGTAATTAGATCCATCATGGTTAATTTACCCCAAATGATGAGAGATATGGAAAAGATGCTGCGCCGGACCATTGGTGAAAATATTGAATTGCAGGTTCAGTGCGATGAAAAAATTGAAAGCTTCAAATTTGGCCTGGGCCAGATGGAGCAGATGATTATGAATCTGGCTATAAATGCCCGCGATGCCATGCCTGAAGGCGGTCAGTTGCTGATTAAATCTGAACAGGTAAAATTTAACCAATTATCTGCGTTTAAAAAACTTAAGCAGCCAAGTTTAACCCCAGAAGATCAAGATGAAAAGCAGGATAAGGTGGATGAATATGTTCACCTCACTGTTAAAGATACCGGCGAGGGCATGGACAAGGACACCAGAGAACGTATTTTTGAGCCATTTTTCACCACCAAGGAAATTGGCAAAGGAACCGGGCTGGGAATGTCTATAATTTATAGCATTATCTCGCAGCATAAAGGATTAATTCATGTAGAAAGCACTCTAGGTGAAGGCACCTGCTTTGATCTATTTTTGCCAATAGAATCGGAATTACCGACAGTATTAGATGATGTTGATGATTCCGAATTGATGAAAAACTTGATTGGTAATGGGGAGAAAATTTTACTGGTAGAAGATGATAATCGGGTGCGAAAATTTATATTTCGAGTGCTTACTGAAAACGGGTACCAGGTTTTTGAAGCCGACAACGCTGATAGTGCCATCAAAATGTTCAACCAGAAAGAGGGTGATTTTGATCTGGTGTTCAGTGACGTGGTGCTTCCCGATAAAAACGGAGTAGAGGTTATAGAGTATATCCTTGAAAAAAATGCGTTGATGCCGGTTATTCTAACTAGTGGCTACTCTGACGAAAGAGCCATGATCTCCGTTATTGAACAAAAGAATATTCCCTTTCTGCATAAGCCTTTCTCCCCAACCGTACTACTGCAAACTATTAAAAATGTAATAACCTTTGGTTAAAATTAAAACGTCCACCTGCAGGAGGAAATATGGAAGACAACCAAAAAATAATAGTTCACATCGATGAAGATATAGAGGAGTTGATCCCTGGGTACTTGGAAAACCGCAGAGAAGATATTCAAACCCTCCAGGCAGCGCTGAAAGAAAACCTTTTTAAACAAATCAACGTCAAAGGGCATCGCATGAAAGGTTCTGGTGGTGGATATGGATTTACCGGTATCAGCCAGATAGGAAAAGAAATGGAACTTGCCGCTGAGCAGGAAGATAAAGAAAAAGTTGACTCGTTGATAAAAGAGTTGCAGGATTATCTGGATAGGTTGGAGATAGTGATTGATTACGAAGAAGATGAAGATGAATAACACTAATAACTTATTAAAAAGTAATAACTAATGAAGAAATCCGGTCATAGATATGGCCATCAACTAAAAAAGGAGAAAAAATGTTAAAAAAGTTATGTCTGTTGCTGATTATACTGATCTCTTTCACCATCTCAGCCTGTGATATCCAGGAATTGATTAGTGAGGATGATAAGAAAAAAGATGACGAGTCTAAACAAAATGGTGATGGAGATACCAGTAATCTCGATCCGGGAGCAGCCTCTGAAATGGCGGAAAATACGGTTAAAGGCACAGGATTTGTTTTTGCTGTGGCCGCACCCCTGGGCGAAGGTTTGAATAGTATCAACGGCTTGGGAGAAAACCCCTCCGAAGAAGATACCAAAGCCGCTTTGGAAGATGCTATTTACGGCAATTCGATTGTTACCGACAAAAACTGTGTCAAATTGACCTGGACCAAAGAGGTGGATGAGAGTACCGGCTATTTAAAAACCTTGAGTGGCGAAGCGATTTTGACCGATTGTCAGGCCAAAATGGCCCAAATGACCCTTAATGGGACGTTAAAAGTTGATGCGGTTTTAGCCCCAAACCCGATTACGGTCAAAGCCGAATTTAAAGACTTCAAAGTTGATAACTTTCTCTTTGACGGTAAAAGCAGCGTAGTATTGACTAAAAAGGAGAGTGAAACCGACAAAGAGTTAACTGTCGATGTAACTGCAGACGTAAAATTCGGACAGGATAAGGCGGAAAATGAACTAACTTACAAAGAGTTCAAACTGGTGATCACTAAGGATGGAATTACCGTGGATGCTAAAGGTTCTGTAAAGATGGTATCAGCAGACCTGGATGGCGATTTCTCCATTAAAGGATTGCAATGGCTCAAAGGAGACTGTCTCCCCTCAGCAGGGGCGGGCTGTTTCACCACTCAGTTAAAATTCATCGGCATCAAGGTTGATGGCGTAGTTAACATGAACTTCAACCAGGATACACCTACTACTTTCAAGGCCAAACGATCAGTTTGCAAAGTTTCCTGTCCGGATGATTGCAAAGAGGTCTGTTCAGAAAAATGCCAGGAAAAATGTACCACCTCGCTCTGTTCTGAGTTAGAGGTAGATATGGCCAAGATGTGCCAGGGTAAAAAGGAGTAAACCATGAAAAAAATACTTGTTTGTTTAGCGGCCATCGTATTTTTAATGATGACTGCCAATATAAGCCAATCGCTGGCCTGTGATAAAGATACGTCTGGTGCCGGGCATCACGAGTGCAAATGTAAAAAAGCAAAAGGTGAGTGCCCTCATAAAAAAGCAGCCGAACACAAATGCGAATGTAAAGGTGAGTGCAAGGGTGATTGCAAACACAAAAAAGAGGCTAAGCAGCACGAGTGTAAGTGCAAAAAAGCAAAAGGGGAATGCCCGCATAAAAAAGCAGCCGAACACAAATGCGAATGTAAAGGTGAGTGCAAGGGCGATTGCAAACACAAAAAAGAGGTCAAACTGGCTGACCCCAAAAAATAAGTCCGAAACCTAAATCCCGCCACCAAAAAGCACAAAACGTTGGGTGATGCCGGCAAATAAGCCTGGCATCGCCCCAACTGTAATGAGAATCCATATAAAGTTCAACAAGAGTTGCAACAAAGTATTGTCCAATATGGTAAAATTGTTGGTAGAAAATCCTATCATGTCAGAAGAGATCGGCAATCTTCAGCAACTGGCAGCCTCTTGCAAACAAAAACGTTGGGGAAACCGGGTTTCATTTGTCAACAATATCAATATCAGTATTACCAACCGCTGTCTCTATACCTGTTCCTTCTGCGGCTTCTCTAGGCCCTTAGACAGCAATCAGGGCTATTCCCTGGATTTGGAACAAATTTTAGATTTAATATCAGCGGTCTTAAAATCAAAACCACTTTTGGAATCCCAAACTGGGTTACAGGAGGTATGCCTGCAGAGCGGTATCAATCCCCATCTGGATTTAAAAACCGCCAGTCATTTGGTTAAAGAGATAAAAAAACGATTTCCCCTACTCCATTTGCACGGTTTCTCACCCATGGAGATATTCCACCTGGCCGGGTATAATTTAAACCGGGTGGAATATGTATTGAAGTCTTTACAAAATGAAGGGTTAGGGAGTATTCCTGGCACTGCGGCCGAAATTCTGTGCGATCAATTGCGGCAACAGATCTGCCCCCAAAAATTGGACAGCATAACCTGGGAAAAAATCATCCTTTTGGCCCATAAAACCGGATTGCCCTCCTCTGCCACTATACTGATAGGTCACCTGGAAAACTGGGAGCAACGGATGGAACATCTGCAGATTATCCGCCGTATCCAGGAAAATAGCGGTGGTTTTACCGAATTTGTGGTGCTACCCTTCATCCCCTGGCAAACACCCCTGGCGGATAGATGCCAGACCATGATTACCCGGGAGGAAATTTTAACCTTTATCGCCTATTGTCGCTTATTTTTTGTGGCCACCATTGCCAGCATCCAGGCCAGTTGGGTCAAAATGGGATTGGATGGGGCCTTAGAAGCGATCAATTGGGGCGCCAATGATCTGGGCGGCACCTTATTCCGGGAGGAGATTGCTGCTGCTGCCGGTTGCCAAAACAGCCAGGGGATGACCGAGAAAAAGTTGATTGAGGCTATCGCCGGAGCTGGTTGGCAGCCGGTCCGGCGTGACACCCAGTATACTATTTTTGATCCCATAGCATGCTGACTCTGGCGGGGAAAAAAGTTGCCCTGCAGGTGGGCACCATATATTTGCCGTCAGAGTTTAAAAGCGATGATCCATCTCTGAAACCGCCGGTTTTGTGGCTCTCTCCTTTAAATGGGATAATCGAGATCCGTGAACCGGATCAGACCTCACCGAATTTAGCCCTCTTAACCTCTTTCAGCCATCACCATGACCAACCATTTAAAATGATTTTTCTTGAACATGAAGGCTGGAAAATCGTTTATTGCCAGGATAACAGCCATAACCGTGATTTTGTTGCTCTCAATCAACATCCTGGCTTTTGCTCATCCTTTGAAGGACTGCCATCTTTCCGACTGCCTGAAACCAGCACTGGTGAAAACCGGCAGAGGGAACTAAAATCTCCCTGGCCCTTCTTTCAAATGGAGTATGACACTGCCCGCACCACTTTGCAATTGGCCTGCTGTTACCAGCAGAGAGGAGAAGGGTGTGCTTTTTGCGGCCACCGGCAGTGGTGGAAAAGGGGCCGGCGCCCCCCGCCAGAAGCAGATTCTCCCACCGAAACGCTTTCTCCCGCAAAAACGATCTCACCAGTTGAGAAGAAGGGGGTTGATGATAAACAAATTCCTTTGCAGCGGCTGGTGATCAACACTGCCACCCTGCCTGGCCCAGATAAGGGAATCAGGCAACTGGTGGAAGCGGCCAAAGAGTTACCCTGCTCTTTGCGCTCAAACGATTTTTTCCTGGTGGCTGGTTTTGAAGCGGTTGAGGAGCTAACCTGGCTGGAGAGATTGAAAGCCTGTGGTTATCAGGGGATGTTTTGCAATTTTGAAATATTTGACCAAAAACTCCGGCGCCAGGTGATGCCTGCCAAGGGACGATTATCTCTGGAACTCTATCAAAAAAATTGGCAGCAGGGATTAAAACTGTTTGGACCCGGCCGGGTGAGTACCATGATTATCGCCGGACTGGGAGAGGATCCAGAATCTATTGTTGAAGGCGCTGAATCGGCCATCTCCATGGGGATAAATACCTCTATAGTCCCTTTTATGCCCATCAAGGGCAGCAAACTCGCCCAAAGCCAGCCGCCATCTTTCAATTACATGGCCAGAATTTATCAACAGGTGGCAGATATATATAAAAAATACCAATTTGAACCATTTGACAACCAGATAGTATGCCGCCGGGGAGACTGCTTCACTGCCATCAAAGATATATGGAAAATGGGATTCGAAACTGTTTGACAGAGATAGAGATGAGATGACAACCATTACCTATAGTCAAAATATCACCCTGGTGGTGAGCCGGTTCTGCCCCAACCGCTGCCTCTACTGTGGTTTTTTCCGTGATCAGGTTGATCTGATAGAAATGGATATGGTGAAGGAAATTTTTCTTAACCTGGAGCAAAAGCAAGATGCCCTTGACTTAAAATCTCACAAAACAGTTCAAAATCAAAACTTTAAACCCAAAGAGGTGCTGATTATGAGTGGTGAAAGGCCGGAGCGCTCCCAACTTTTTGTAGATAGATTACAAAAAAATGGTTTTACCTCTTTGATTCAATATGTCATTGAGATATGCAAACTGGCCCTGGTCAGTAAATTGCTGCCCCATGTTAATATTGGAGTTTTAAACCAGGAGGAGTTGCAACTCTTGCGCCCCTTTTGCGCTTCCATGGGACTGATGCTGGAAAATCTGGATTTTGATTTTGGCCGCCAGGTGCATCCCCAAAAAGATATAGCCACCCGGATAGAGATGATAAAAACAGCGGGTGAATTGAAAATCCCCTTTACCAGCGGCATCCTGATTGGCATGTGGGAGAGCAGGGAGAGCCGTTTTGACTCTCTGGAGAGATTGCTGGATATTCATCGCCAATATGGTCATTTGCAGGAGATTATTATCCAGTCCTATAAGCCCAATCAAAACTCCAGGCTGCCTTTGACTATACCGCTAAATGATGAAGAGATTCTGGAGTTGATAAGTTATGTAAGCGACTATAGGCTTAAACACCATCTGTCCGGTCCAGCGGTGCAGATCCCCCCCAATCTTATTGAATGGTCACCCTCATTCTGGCAAAAAATGATCACAGCTGGCGTTTCTGACCTGGGAGGCATTGCCATTGATCCTGACCAGATAAATCCCCAGAGCCCCTGGCCAACGGTAAAGGATTTGCAAAAATACCTGCGCCAGATAGGCTGCCACCTCAAGGAGAGGCTGGCAGTATACCCACAGTATATCAATCAGACCTGGCTGTCGAAATCGGTTTATGAGTTGATTAAAGCTAATTATTACCAGACTGTTGATTCCTGATAACTTTTGCCACGTTTGCGCAGGATTTTATTGTTAATTGCCATTCTGAAGTGTTCTTCTACTTCTCCAAGCCGGGTTAGGGGGACTATATACGGAGAGACAGTGACAATCATCAACTATAGTTTATAGTTACTGCATACCAAAGTTAACAATTTGGAGGCCAGTAGTGATAGATTTTATAGATATCAGGCCGCAAAGACAGGAAAATACCCCCTATGTTAAAGGAGTTCTCGCGACTGGCTCAATAATAACCTTTGACTCCGGCACCAAAATTGCATTAAGTACAATGATTACCCTTTATTGATCATTTGAAAGGACTCAATTTATGAAGTCTTATTTGTTAAAAACCATTAAAACTACTCTATTGGTTTTATGCCTGTGCCTGGCCCTTTTGCTGAGTGCCTGCGGACAAATTGCCTCGAGACAGTGCCAACTGGCCAGCGATTGTCAGCCCACCCTCACCGGCACTACCTGCCAGGGCGGTCGCTGTGTTCCAATACCGGCATCTTGCCAGGATGACGGGGACTGTTATGCTTCAATGCACTGTGTAGGTAACCAATGTGTGTCAGAACCAATTTCCTGCGCTGCAAACGATGATTGTTACGCTGGTTGGGACTGTGTAGACAAAATATGCAAACTAAAATGCCAGGATAAAAATGAATGTTACTCCGGTTTTATATGCCTGGAAAACTACTGCCAGGTCTACAAACCAGAAGGTACGGTTTGCGCTGACAACAGCGATTGTAGCCAAACAGACGACTGTCAACGAGGAATATGCGTCCCCAAAGCTGAGTGCCAGGAAGAGAAAGACTGTCAGGATGGGTATTTATGCTTGAAGGGTAAATGTGTAATCAATGCTTGCCAGGTGGAAAACGATTGCCCCGAGGGGTTTGATTGCCTGCAGAACAAGTGCGTCAAGCAGAGGGAAAAATGTGGCGACCTGGACTCTTGTCCCAGTGGCACCAAATGTGTGAACCAGGATTGCCTGCCATCTTGCAGCCAACACAGCGATTGCCAGCCGGAAGAGATCTGTTTTGAAGGCACCTGCCGAACCAAACCTATGTGTTACAGCGATGCTGATTGCCAGGAGGGGCATATCTGCTATAAAGGGCAATGTCAAAAAAGCGAGCCCTGCGATAAAGATGGTAAGTGCGCTCCTGGTTTTAAATGTCAAGAGAACCAATGCCTGCCCGATGAGTGTAATGTCAGTGATGATTGTCCCTCTGGCTATCTTTGCCAGAAATCCCGCTGTCTTCCCTTGCATTTATGTCGCCAGAGCCAGGATTGTCCTTCGGGGCAATTATGTCTTGAGAGTATTTGCTTCTCCCTTTTTGCTTGCGGAGGAAAAGATAATCGAGAGTGCCCCTCAATATATACCTGTAAAGATGGTTATTGCCAAGTAAACTCCTGTTCAGAGAAAAATCCTTGCCCAGTCAACCATTTTTGCCTGGAGAGTGGAAAATGCACTCCGGTCAGTTGCCAGGATAATGGCGAATGCGCCAGGGGATTCGAGTGTAAAGAGGGAATTTGTCAGCGACTGACTGGTTGTCGTGAAGATCGGGATTGTCCAGGGGCTTTTTGTGTGGACAACTATTGTATTGCTCCCTTTGAGTGTGTTAGTGATGCCGACTGTAAGAGCGGGGAGCAGTGTGAATTTGGTACTTGCCAACCACCATCCTGCCAAAAAGATGATCAGTGCCACAAACACTGGCGTTGCCTAAACTATCGATGCTCCCCCCATATCCCCTGTCTCGACCAGGGAGAATGCCTGCGAGTACCGGGCTTTCAATGCGACCAGGGGCTATGCAGCCGTCCCGCCGGCTGTGCTGCCAACAGCGAATGCACTCAGGGCTATATATGCCTGTTGGGCGTCTGCAAACCGGATCACCAAAAAGAATGTAACTTTGATATAGACTGCCAATCGGGTTCCTTTTGCGTCCAGAATTTCTGCCTGCCCCTGCCTGACTGTTATCTGGATACAGATTGCTCGCAGAAGAGGGTCTGCCGGCAAAAACAGTGTTTGCCGCCAGTAAAATGTATAATCAACGGTGACTGCAGTGACAATCAGGTTTGTAACAGGTACACCAGCAGCTGTGAGGAGAGAGTTAAATGTAGCCAGGACAGCGACTGTAGCAGTCGTCAAATCTGTGAACCCAATCAAACCTATTGCTTCTCCGACCAGGGATGCTGGGCCGGAGATCAGTGCGCCTCCAGGGAAATTTGCTTGCCGGATAGTGGCAAATGCTCTTCTGACAGCGGGTGCCAGCGTGATGATGATTGCGGGCCGCGTAATATCTGTAATCTTAAATCTGGACTATGTTTTCCGGGTAGTGAGGGATGTAAATCAAACTCCGATTGTATGGAGAAGGAGAGATGTGAACCAATAGGCGGCAAATGTATTGAAGATCTGTCCTGTGATGCCGATAAAAATTGCTCTGACCGGGAAAAATGTCAGATAGAAACCAAAAAATGTGAGCCTGACGGCGGTTGTTTAACCGATGCTACTTGCCCCTTCAGAAAAAGGTGTGACCTGTTATCCGGCATGTGCACTGTAGACAAGGGATGCACCACCAACATTCAATGTGGAGCCCGTAAATTTTGCGATTACTTTTCCGGTCTGTGTCAATTGGACAGTGGTTGCCATAAACTGGAAGAGTGTAGCCCGGGCCAGATTTGTGACCAGGCTACTGGTTTATGTTATCAGCAGCAGTGCCAGAGCGATACAGATTGCTTAGCCGGGTATAAATGCGATTTTTCCCATGTTTGCCGCCCAGAAGAGGGCTGTAAATCTGACCAGGACTGCCTGGACAAAGAGGGGTGCAATTTAAAAACAGGTTTATGTGAACCAGTGGAATGCAGCCACAACCGCGATTGCAAAACTCGCCATATTTGCCAAAATAGCCGCTGTGTCAAAGACAAGGGGTGCTGGGCCGATGTTGATTGTGACACCGGTTCGATGTGCCAGATGACCTCTGGTGAATGCCTGAGCGTAGAGTGTAAAACTGATGAGCAGTGCAAGACCAGGTATTACTGCGATACCGCCACTAACAAATGCCAGAGGGGAGAGGGGTGCTGGGAGGATGCTGACTGCAACCAGAGTTCGGTTTGTGACCTGGAAACTGGCAAATGTGAAGAGGTGGAGTGTAAAAATGATTCTGAGTGCAAGGCGCGTTACCAGTGTGACCTGAATACTCATCTTTGCGTTAAAGACAGTGGTTGCTGGGAGGATAGTGACTGCACTGAAAAGGAGATCTGCGATCTGCCTACCGGAACCTGTTCACCTGTGGAGTGCCGGGAAGATAAACACTGCCCGGATCGTAACTTGTGTAATATTGCTCTGCATATTTGCGTCAAAGACGAGGGATGCTGGGGAGAGATAGACTGTAAAGAAAAAGAGATCTGCGATCTGGAGAGCGGTGAGTGTAAAAGTGTGCAGTGTAAAGTTAAAGAGGACTGCCCCTCTGGCTTTAAATGCGACCTGTTGAATAACCTGTGTATCGCGGATTCCGGTTGTAAATCAGATAGCGAATGTTCGAAAAGGGAACACTGCGATCTAACTTCTAATCAGTGTTTCAAAGACAACGGCTGCTGGAAAGATTCTGAATGTAAATCTGGAGAAAAATGTGAACTGGAGACTGGAAAATGTATCAATTTAAGCGGCCAGTGTAATACCGATGAGGAGTGTCCCTTCGGACAAACCTGCGATCTGCTTTCCAACTCCTGTCGCAGTACAGACAAGTGTAGTTCCAACCAAGACTGCCCCACCGGCTCCAATTGCGACACCAGCCAGGGCAAATGCGTGGGCGTGGGTCCATCCTGCAATAACGACACCGATTGTCCCTGCCTGTTTTCCAACTGTACGATCTGTATAAAGGGCAAATGCGGGTTTCCCCAGTGCTTCAACCAGGATGACTGCCAGAGTTTTCAAAATTGTAAAAATGGAAGATGTGAAGTCCGCAAGTGCCAGAATGACCAGGAGTGCGGCGACCAGGCAATCTGTCAAAACTTGCTCTGCACCAAAGCCCAATGTGGACAAGACAGCGACTGCCCCAATGATTTTCTATGTAAAAGCCAACGCTGTGTCTACTCTATTTGTCAGGCTGACAGCGATTGCCAGTCGGGTGAGATTTGTCTGGAATCTCTATGCCGCGTAGGCTGTAGACTCGATTCCGACTGCCTGGGGCAGAGGCGTTTTATCTGCCAGGAATACCAATGTAAAGAGGTGGCCTGTCTGGAGGACAGCCATTGCCGCCCAGAAGAGAAATGTAAGGACTATCTTTGCGTGGGTGCTAAATGTCAAAGCAGCACTGAGTGCCCAGCCGGACTCTTTTGCCAAAATGGGACCTGCCAGCCGGGCTGTAAGGAAGATATTGAATGTAAAGAGAGAGAGGGCTGCGACCTGAAAATCGGCAAATGTATGGCGGTGGAATGCCGCCAAGACAGCCATTGTCCGGTGAGGCAGGTTTGCCAAATCCAGAATCATATATGCCAGCAGGATGGCGGCTGTATGGACGATGCAGAATGCAGTGAAGGTCATATCTGCGATCTTCTGAGTGGCCAATGTATACCTAAAGAGGGCTGTAAAAAGGATGAAGACTGCAAGCAACGCTACTGGTGCGATCTATCCAGCGGCAAGTGTTTCCAAGATACCGGTTGCCTACAAGATGGCGACTGTAAAGAGGGTGAAAAATGCGAAACCGCCACTGGAAAATGCCTGCTTGCTTCAGGAAAATGCAGCAGCAATGAAGAATGTCCAAAAGGAACGCACTGCGACCTGTTTTTAGGAGAGTGTAAAAAAATTGAGGGTTGTCAAAAAGACAGCGATTGCCCAATGGGATCAACTTGCGACTCTGGCAGCGGTAAATGCACTGGTATCGGCCCTGCTTGCCAAAGCGACAAAAGCTGCCCGTGTTTCATGGGCAACTGTTTGATCTGTCAAAACGGCCAATGTGGCCAGCCGGAATGTTTTGGTGGTGGTAATTGCGGCCCTGGCCAGGAGTGTAACCTGGGACGCTGTGCCCCGAAAAAATGTTCCCAGGATCAAGACTGCGGCCAGGGGCTGATTTGCCGGGAGGATATCTGTAAGCCGGCCCAGTGCGGAGGAGTCAGTCAATGTCCATCTGGATACCGGTGCGAGAATGGGCGCTGCCAGATAGACAAGTGCGGTCAAGACCAGGATTGTTCCCAGGGCAAAATATGCCTCTATGGCGCCTGCCAGACGGGGTGCCGTGATAACCAACAGTGCCAAGAAAAAGAGGTCTGCCAGGAGAATCGATGCCGGCCGGTGGAATGTCTGGAAGATAAAGATTGCCCGTTGGATAGACGCTGCCAGAACTATTCCTGTCAAGAAAATGCCTGTACCAATGATGGTCAATGTCGTAACAACGAAGTGTGTAAAGATAATAAGTGTGTTATGGGATGTGAAAATAATGGTCAATGTGGGGCCCTGGAGGTATGCGATCCACAAACCAGGATTTGTTCCCGGGTGGCCTGCAAACTCGATGAGCATTGCGGCATTGGCTTCAAATGCTTGAATTTTGTTTGCCAGCCCTATTGCAGCAGTGATGAACATTGTTCCGATTTTGAGATTTGCAACTACAATATCCACCAATGTTACCGGGTGGAGTGTAAAAAAGAAGGCCAGTGCCCGGCCGGTAAAAAATGCGATCTGCAATTCCACCAGTGCCTTGACATCTGCCAGAGCAATAACGACTGCGGTGAAAAAGAGATCTGCCAGACTGACACGGGAAAATGCAAAGTAGTGGAATGTCGCCAGGACAGTCAATGCCCAAAAGGATATCGATGTGAAACCACCAACTATCTATGTATACCTTACTGTCAAACTGAGGCCGACTGCCAGGAAAAAGAGTTGTGCGACACTGCCCAAAACCAGTGTTACCCAGTGGAGTGTAAAACCAACAGTCACTGTCCCCAGGGCAAAATTTGCAATACCAACTTCCATCAATGCAGCCTGCGCTGTGAAAAAGAGAGCGATTGCGGTAAACAGGAGTTGTGTGACACTCAAAGCGGCAAGTGTTATCAGGTACAGTGCAAAATCGATGCTCATTGCGGAGGCACCCAAAAGTGCAGTTTGAAAGATTATACGTGCATACCCTACTGTACCAGCAGTGATCAGTGCAAAGAACGGGAGGTCTGCCAAAACGGCAAGTGTTTGGCCGTGGAATGTAAAACTGACAGCCAATGTCCGGCAGGCAACAAGTGCAATATGGCTACCTATACCTGTGCTATCTTCTGCCAGAGCAACGGCGATTGTGGAGAACGGGAGTTGTGCGAGATAAACAGTGGTCGTTGTTACCAGGTAGAGTGTAATGCCGACTTCCACTGCAGCCAGGATCAGAGATGCAATATGACTACCCATAAATGCATCCCCTTCTGCAAACAAGACAGCGATTGCCTGGAAAAGCAGTTATGCAATTTCAATACCGGTCGCTGCCAGGATGTCCAGTGCACCAACGATGGTCACTGTGCCAGCCCCATCAGCAGCAAGCCGCCAGCCCGCTGCATTAACTATAAATGTTTAGAGGGAGGTTGCCATAACGATGATAACTGTCAACCAGGACAAATCTGCCAAAGTAATCTTTGCCAGATTGGCTGCCGCGACCACAGTCAATGCCAGGAAAAGCAAATATGCTCAGCCAACAAGTGCCTGTCGGTAGAGTGCACTCAGGACAGTCACTGTTTGGCCAATCAACGTTGCGACCAGCAAAACAACAAATGCCTGAGCCAGGGTTGCCAAAAAGATGCAGACTGCGCTGAGCAGGAGATTTGCTACCTGGGCAGTGGTAAATGCGAAAAGGTGGACTGCACCACCGATGCCCACTGCCAGAGCCGGCAGGTCTGCGACCTGGATATCCATATCTGCAAACCCGATGGCGGTTGCCAAAAAGATTTTGATTGCGGCAAACGAAAACTATGCGATATTTCGTCGGGAAAATGTTTCCCCGACAGCGGTTGTTGGGCTGACAGCGACTGCAAACAAGAGGAACGCTGCGATTTGGACAGTGGCAAGTGTGTGTTACAAAGCGGTTCATGCAAAACCAGTGAGGACTGCGCCGCTGGTTTTGTATGCGACATGTTCACCAAAAAATGTAAATCCAGCAAATGCACCGCAAACAGTGATTGTCCGGTGGGGCAACGCTGCGATATCACCACCGGACTATGCGAAGGGATTGGACAGCAGTGCAGTGATGACAGTAAATGTCCCTGTCAGATGAGTTACTGCTCCATCTGTGAAAATGGTCGCTGTGCCGCTCCCCAATGTACTGATAATTTAGGTTGCGCATCTACTCATCAATGTCAGCGCGGTAGATGCGTTAGGCGCACCTGCACCAGTGACGCCAACTGTCCCGGCGATGCCATCTGTCAAGGAGGAATATGCACAGGACCGCAATGCCAAAAAGACAGTGAGTGTTTTCAGGGCTTTATTTGCCAGAATTACCGCTGTATTTACGCCAAATGCTCTGAAGACAACCAGTGCTCAAAAGGACAAATCTGTCTAGACAGCAGTTGCCAGGAGGGTTGTCGCAGCACCAGTGATTGCCCAGTGATTGCCCTTTGCACCGCCAACCGGTGCTATCCAGTTTCATGCCTGGAAGACAGCCAATGCCCAACCAGCCACAAATGCTTGAATAACCAATGCGTGGGTGGCGGCTGTCTGGCTGACAGCGATTGTCAGACCGGTCAGATTTGCCAGCAGAGTATCTGCCAGTCGGGTTGCCGCCAGCAAACCGATTGCTCGGGCAAAGCACTCTGTATCAACAACAAGTGTACCCCAGTGGAATGCTTGACTAGCAACGATTGCAGCGATAATAAGATCTGCAAAAACTATTTCTGCGTTGATGGTGGCTGTCTGGCAGATACTGATTGCCAGACTGGTCATATCTGTATCCAAAACAGTTGCACTGTAGGATGCCGCCAGAATACAGACTGCCAGGGCAGGGCGCTCTGCCGGCTTAACCGCTGCGTTTCAGTGGACTGTCTGACCAATAGTGATTGCCTTGACGGCAAGATCTGCCGCAACAATCTCTGTTCCGATCAGTGCAGTAAAGACAGTGATTGCCAGTCAGAATATATCTGCCTGTCCGGCAAATGCCGAACAGGCTGCCGTACCCTTTCGGACTGCGGCGATAAGCAGATATGCAGCGGACGACGCTGCGTGGCCGTGGAATGCACTACCAATACCCACTGTCTGAGTAATCAGACCTGCCTGAACAATTCCTGTGTAGAGGAATGTAATGTGGACAGCGATTGCGGCCAGGGCAAAATCTGCAATGCCAGCCGCTGCCAGGTAGGTTGTCGTGGCGATTTGGATTGTCCGGAAAAGTCTATCTGCCAGAACCAACGCTGTATTCAGGTGGCTTGCCGTAATGATAGCGACTGTCCCAGCGATCACAGTTGTGTCAAAAACCAATGCTACGGCAACAGTTGTTACAGCGATTCCACTTGCCCGCAGGGAGAAATCTGCCTGAGCGGACGTTGCCGCACCGGCTGTCGCGCTACCGACAATTGCCCGGCCCAAATGGCTTGTATAAACTATATCTGCACCTCAGTGGAGTGCACGGCAGACAGCCACTGTAGCCAGGGAGAAAAATGTGTTAACTATACCTGTAAAATGGGGGGCTGCAATACTGACCAGGAGTGTCAAACCGGTATGATCTGCCTGAGTGGGACCTGCCGCACCGGCTGTAGGATCATCAGCGACTGTACAGGCAAAGAAATTTGTCTGCAATACCGCTGCCAGAGCGTAGAGTGCCGTAACGATTCGGAATGTGACCAGGGTAAAAAATGTATCAATTACCAGTGTGTAGAAGGCGGCTGTCTACGTGATGCCGATTGCACTTCTGGTTTCATCTGCATTGCTGCCAAATGCACGGTTGGCTGCCGCCGTCACACCGACTGCTCCGGCCTGGCTCTGTGTAAGAGCAACCGGTGCGTGGTAGTGCAGTGTCTGGATAATTCCGATTGTCAAACCGGAGAAAAGTGTATTGGCAACAACTGTATCCTGGGCGGCTGCAGCCGTGATTCCGACTGCTCGCCGGGACAGATCTGTCTGAAAAATTTATGCGCTCTGGGTTGTCGCAGTGACAGCGAATGTCAGGGGATGAGCATCTGTAAAAACAACAGTTGCCTGGCGGTGGAGTGCAAAGTAAATACCGATTGCCAAACTGGCGAGGTATGCTCCAATTACCAGTGTATTGGCGCCCTGTGCCAAGACAACAGCGATTGTGCCGCCGGAACCTTCTGCAATATTCAAGGGAAGTGTATGCCCGGCTGCCGTGGTGATAGTGAATGTGGCCAGCGGGAGATCTGCGATGTTAAAAATGGCAAATGTATTGCCGACTTCGGTTGCTGGAGCGACAATGACTGCCAAACCGGAGAAAAATGTGACTTGAAAAGCGGCAATTGTATCACCAGTGGCACTTGTAAAAGCGATCAGGATTGTCCGCTGGGCCAGCGCTGCGACATCCTGAATGGCCAATGTAAAAACCAAGAGGGATTTTGTCAAAGCGACAGTGATTGTCCTACCGGATATCGTTGCAACACCAAAACCAATAAATGTGAAGGAATAGGACCTGAGTGCACCCAGGATACAGACTGTCCCTGCCTGGGTGACAACTGCTCCATCTGCATTGAAAACAACTGCTCTCCTCCCCAGTGCCTGGATAACAGCAATTGTACTGCCGGCCAGGAGTGTCAGCGGGGCAGATGCGTAGCCAAAACTTGCCGTCAGGATAGTGAATGTGATGGCGGCACCATCTGTCAGGGCGGTTATTGCTCCGCTCCAGAATGCCAGAGTAACATTAACTGCCAACGGGGTTACATTTGCAAAGGTGGACGATGTGTCTTAGGCGGCTGCACCCAGGATGGAGATTGCGGAGAGGGCTTTATCTGCCAAAACAGTGAGTGTACTGCCGGATGCCGCACCAACGCCCAGTGCCCAGAAAAAAATGTCTGCCAGAACAACAAGTGTGTTCAAGTTCAGTGCATTACCGATGTGGACTGTAATAGCGGCGAATACTGCGACAATTTTAACTGCGTTGGCCTGGGTTGCCATATCAACGAAAATTGTCCCCAGGGGCAATTTTGCAAATCAGGCACCTGCATACCCGGCTGCCGTGGTGATAGCGAATGCGACACCCGACAGCTTTGTGATCCCAACAGCGGAAAATGTGTGCCGGATGGTGGCTGCTACAAAGATACCGACTGCTCCCAGGGATTCAAGTGTGATGTGGCTTCTGGTCAATGCCTGCCCCAGGGCCGTTGCCGCAGCAATGCTGACTGTCCTGCGGGCCAAAATTGCGACACCATCAGCGGGCAATGTAAAAATCTGGACCAATGCAAGAGCGATGCTGATTGTCCGGTGTTTTATACCTGTAACACGGTGACTGGTAAATGCGTGGGTTCTGGCAGCAGTTGCCAGAGTGACACCGACTGTACCTGTAACTTCTTCTCCTGCCAGATTTGTCAGGGAGGTCGTTGTGGTTCTGGAGAGTGCCGGAACCGCAGCCAGTGCCAGACCGGGTACGACTGTGTGCATGGACGCTGTAAGCAGATAAGTTGCAAGCAGGATTTGGAATGCCCAACAAGTTTAATTTGCGAAAATGGCGGCTGTATCGCGGCTCAGTGCGCCACCTCTAAAGATTGCCCGGAAAATTTCTCCTGCCAGCGTTCCCGGTGTGTCTTTACCGGCTGCCTGCTGGACAAAGATTGTGGAGACGGAAGAATCTGTGATGGTGGTCAATGCCGCAGTGGATGCCGGGTAGATCAGGATTGTGCAGAAAAACATGTGTGCCAGAGCACCAAATGCAAAGCGGTTGACTGCACCCAGGATGCACACTGCCAGACCGGATACTTCTGCCGTGACAATCTGTGTAAACTGCAAGAGTGTGTCAACGATGGGCAATGCGCTGCCGGTGAAATTTGTCAAGAACACATCTGTGTGCCAGGCTGCCGCCGAGATGAAGATTGCCCTCAAAATCAGCTGTGTATCAACTTTAGTTGCCAATAAACCGGTTTTCACCCTCCAAAAGCCCTTGATTTTATTTCAGGGGCTTATCTTTCCGAAAAATACCTTGACCAAAAAAGCGCTTTTGATAATAATAACCGCCAATAGAAAAATGCCCAAATTCGGCATTCCAATTTTGTAATTTCAATTTGAAATGAGGTGTGTAATGGAGAGGATAAAAGCGTTAATCATGGGAGCAGCAGGAAGAGATTTTCACAATTTTAATCTCTACTTTAGAGACAATGACCGTTTTGATATAAAAGCCTTTACCGCTACCCAAATCCCCGATATTTCTGACCGGCGTTATCCTCCGGAACTAGCCGGAAAATTGTATCCCGAGGGAATAAAAATCTATCCAGAGGAAAACCTAAAAAATCTCATCAAAGAGATGGACATCGAAAAGGTATATTTTTGCTACAGTGATGTACCTCATATGTACGTGATGCATAAGGCTTCACTGGTTCAGGCGGCTGGTGCTGATTTTATTTTGATGGGCCCGGAAAAAACCATGGTGAAGTCGACCAAACCGGTGGTCTCTATTTGCGCTATTCGCACTGGCTGTGGAAAAAGTCAAACCACCTCCAGAGTGGCGGAAGTGCTGCAAAAAAATGGAAAAAAAGTAGTGGCTGTGCGCCATCCCATGCCCTACGGCGACCTGGTTAGACAACGGGTGCAAAGATTCGGTTCTATTGAAGATTTAACCAAACACAACTGCACTATTGAAGAGCAGGAGGAATATGAACGCCATATTAACAACCAGGTGGTGGTCTATGCTGGCGTGGATTATGAAGCCATCCTCAGAGAAGCGGAAAAAGAGGCAGACGTGGTCTTGTGGGACGGCGGCAATAACGATATGCCCTTTTATCGCTCCGATTTAGAGATAGTAGTTACGGATCCTCACCGTGCGGGTCACGAGTTGAATTACTATCCCGGCGAGACCAACCTAATCAGGGCTGATGTAATTGTAATCAACAAAATGGACACTGCTAAGGCAGAGGATATCCAGACTGTAAAAGACAATATTAGCCGTTTTAACCCTACTGCTACAGTGGTGGAAGCCCATTCACCTCTCACTTTGGAAAACAGCGAAAGTATTGCCAATAAAAAAGTGCTGGTGGTAGAAGATGGTCCCACCCTCACCCACGGTGAAATGAAATTTGGCGCTGCTTATGTTGCGGCAGAGCGCTATAAAGCCGGTGAGATTATAGATCCCAGACCCTATTTGCAAGGAAAAATAAAAGACACCTTTGCCTCCTACCCAAATATTGGCACCCTCCTGCCGGCCATGGGCTACGGTGATGAACAAATCCACGATCTGGAAGCCACCATTAATGCTGTTCCTTGCGACCTGGTGGTCAGCGGCACTCCTATGGATCTAAACCGGATAGTATCAGTTAATAAACCAATTCTATCAGTGGGTTATCGGCTGCAGGAGATAGGGGATGTCACCTTGGATCATGTTTTAGCCAAGTTTTTTTAAACACCATAGTAAGGGCTCCCTCGAAAATGTGAAGTTATTTTAAGGGAACCCTAAGACAGGAGTAGCTATGAAAAATACCCTTAAAGGCAAAGACCTTTTATCAATTTACGACCTTTCAAACCAGGAAGTAGAGATGATACTCTCTCTTAGCCAAGAGTTAAAGGATAAACAAAAAAACGATATCCCTCACCGGTTGTTAGAGAGCAAAGTTCTGGGTATGATTTTTCAAAAGCCCTCCACCAGAACCAGAGTTTCATTCCAGGTCGGAATCTTTGACCTGGGTGGTATAGGTCTATTTCTCAGCATGTCGGATCTGCAGACAGGTCGGGGTGAAACCATTGGTGACACCGCCATGGTATTATCCCGATACCTGGATGCCATCATGATCAGGACCTATTCCCAGGATGACATAAAAGAGTTGGCCGAGTATGCCGATATTCCGGTTATCAACGGCCTTACCGACTTACTTCATCCTTGTCAGGCCTTGACCGATGTGTTTACTGTCAAAGAGCATTTGGGTAAACTAAAAGGGATAAAAATGACCTATCTTGGCGATGGCAACAATGTGGCTCATTCACTGATGTTTGCCGCTGCCAGAACCGGGATGAATTTTTCCATGGCCTGTCCTACCAGCTATATGCCTAATGCCGGAATCCTGAAACTGGCCCAGGAAGAAGCGGAAAAAACCGGGTCTAAAATTGAACTGTATAAAAATGTAGATGAGGCTATCCAGGGTGCAGATGTGCTATACACCGATGTTTGGGTGTCTATGGGACAGGATGAACAACGAGAAGAGAGATTAAAAACCCTGGCGCCCTATCAAATAAATTCCCAATTGTTGGAAAAAGTTCCAAATGCCAAAGTGATGCACTGCCTTCCCGCTCATCGTGGAGAAGAGATTACCGGAAACGTCTTAGACAGCCAAAACTCTATTGTAATTGATCAGGCCGAAAACCGGCTACATGTCCAAAAAGCCATATTGGTGCTTATGATGGGCAATTATCCAGAGGAGCCTGAACTGTAGAGGGGTTATATATAAGAATTCGGATGCAGCCGGATTCTTATTTTTTTATGCGCCTACTCTCGATATCCTCATACAACACCTCCTGCACATCTTCCCTGTAGGAGACTTTCTCGGCGGCTATTTCCCGGAGGGCCATTACCTGAGCCTTGTTTTTACCCTCCACCAAAATATTTGAACCATTCAATATCTGCCGAGCTCTTTTGCTGGCCAATAGAACCAGGGCAAAGCGGTTATTTACGTTCTGCAGACAATCTTCAACAGTTACTCTGGCCATAATATATCCTTATAGTAAAACAAGAAAACGTTTCAGGGTTGTGTACTTGTCAGTACCCGACCGAATTATACTGGTTAATTATTTATCTGGTGGTTGCTCTTTTGTAATCACATCAGATTCATCTTTCTTTTCTAACAATTCTGCTATTGACTTAGGAAAAGAGAATAGTTTCGCTTTTTCCACTAAAAAAGCCGTTTGCCTCTTTTGATTGGTGGCAAAACGTAACTCTTCCCCCTTTTCATTACCCAAAAAGAGTTTGGACAATATTGACTTGCCCTGGTCTTGAAACTCTGCCAGGTTTTTTCCATCATCCAGCCCATACTGAGCTAGTTTACTTTCCTCTCCGTCAATAAACTCTTTGGCTTCCAAATTTTTAAAATCGTTTATAATGCTCTCTATTTTGGCGGTTTCAGCAAAAACCTCTGGCTGATTCGGGGGGCCACCAACCACTTTCCACTTCACATCGCCGTCACCGTCGATTTTTTCCACCTCCAGGTTTTCACCCATCACTTTAAGTTTGAGCCGTTTAACTAGTTTGCTATCCAAATCGAGCAAATATTTATCCCGTAAATTATCAAAAGAGGTGTCTAAATTTTTAATAATGGTATCTGGTATACGAGTCAGAGGAAAATCATCTCCCCGGGTGGCAAAATAGAGATATTTATCCTCGCTTCCCTCCATGATCTGTCGGCCCAAAAATAGCACCTGGGCAGCCATGGCCTGGCCGGAATATAGAACAACTTTAATATAGGGAGGATTAAGACCGTAGTTATCTTTATTCTCTCCCGATTTTTCAGCCACAAAAGAGGAGGCGGTCAGATAGTTGAGCGATGATAACATAGATGAGATATCACCTTTATTGGCCCTGGTTTTTACCGGAGCAATAAACTCCCAACTATCATCAATTTTTTCTAGTGTCATATCGCCATGAAAGTTTTTAAGCTCTATTTTTTTGATCTTTTCCTGGTCAAATTGCATCAGACGCTTTTGGCGCAAGGCAAAGAGGTCTTTATCCAGACTCTCTTTAATGTTGGCATTACTCCTTAAAATCCGATTATCACCACTGACCTGGATATAGGCAGACCTATCAAATTGGTTGATATCCCCAATTTTCAGCGAGTATTTTTCGATTTTATCCTTTAGTTTAAATTCCGCCACCAAATAGGGTTTGGACAGGCCGTAATCAGCCGCTCTGGCTTGATTCTCTTCCACCACTCCGGTCATTTTTAATCCAACCAAATCACCGGCTATCGTATTAATACTACCCTTATCAGCTTCGGTTTCCACCGGCTTTACTATTTTCCATTCCTCGGTTCCATCCCGCCGCACCACCAGAGATTCCTCACCTTTACTCAATCTAATCTGTTGTATTTGTTCTTTCTCCGCCTTAAAGAGTTTTTTAGCCTCTTCCTTACGTTGCTTCTCCTCGTTAGCTCCTTTGTGCTCAACTTGATAGGCATAAATCGATAATCCGGCTAAAACGGCAAGCATCACCGCTGTTTTCAACAGATTTTTGTGGAAATCTTTCATATAAAAATCCTCTCCTCCTATTTTCTGCGGCGACGAATATAGATAGTTGCCCCAAACGCAATTAATAAAAGAGGATATATCCATTGGGTGGAATAGTTAAGGAAATTTTTTTGCACTGAAGTGAGGAAAATACGGCTCGATTTCCGGTTCTTAGGCCGGATGGAGATAGCATTCTCCTCCTTACCCAGCCAATTTATACAATTAAGGAATAAATCTTTATTGCCGCCAAAACTGAGAAACTGGTTATTTACCAGTTCTGAATCGCCTAACACTATTAGACGGGCTTCATCACTACGTTTATTTTCCGCTTCCTTGGTGCTTTTAGTACCAGCCACCGCCACTGTTATCGGGCCGCGCCGGTCTTCAGTGTCAAGTTGAGCCTTGCCATTCTGGATATTGGTTTCCGCCCAGGCGGTAGGGCTGGTGCTGGCCAACTTGACCAACTGGTAACCGTTGCTGCCCGTCCCTTGAAGTTCAAGAGATCGAACCGTGGGAAAAAAACTGGCAAAGCCAAAGCCTCTGGTCACCGGGTGTTTACTGTCGTATTGGTTTATTACCGGCACTGCTGCGCCCATGTTAAAAATTCGTGACAGTTGATCCACTACCATATCATTACCAGGAATGATTCCAACATGCCCGGTCAATCCCGCCAGACCGGCATCTACCATAGGATCTAACATCAGCAGCAATTTTCCGCCCTGCTCCAAAAAATTTTTCAACAAATTTACCTCTTCCGGAAAAAGCGATTTTTGGGGACCGGGAAGAATTACAATATCAATGTCGCGACCTAATTTAGTGTTCTGCAGCAAAGTGATATTAACCACTTCGTATCCCTCGAGTTTTATGGCTTCGGCGATACCGGAGTAGCCTTTGGACTGCTCGTCATCAATGCTGCTCTCGCCGTGGTCTTTGATAAAAGCCACTTTTTTACGACTATCCTTGGAAACTTTAATCAAGGCATTGGTAAAAGCCTCTTCAGTCAACTCCTTGAGCCTGACTTCGCGGGAACCGCTCTCTATTATAATTCGGGCCCCTTCCTGGGTAATTTTAAATCTTTTTACCAGGCCGGGGTTGGTATAGGGGTCGATAATCTGCGATTTTAACTTGTCGCTTTTATAGGAATATCTTTTTACCAACTCTTCGAATTTCACCTTCTCCCGGCTCCCTTTTTGGAAAAAAGCCTTGATATTAACCTTTTGGGTAAGGTTACCCAGGACTTTTTCGGTTTGATCGGAAAGACTGAAGAGTTTATCCTCGGTCAAGTCAAACTTTTTAGGATGCTTTTGC
>CAZTWC010000005.1:16346-19775 GCA_964617105.1 uncultured Myxococcia bacterium | reverse complement strand
TAATCACTCCTAGCAGAATCAATACGCCGAAAACCATAACCAGGGCATTGGTACCGTATCGGGTGGAGCGGGCGCTAAAAAAACTAAAAAATTTACCCGGCTCCAAAACGATGAAAACAACGGCACATAATAAACCGGCACCAAGGGATACCAGGATAACTGTCATATGGGCTGCTGAAATCAAATAGGTAAACAGTGAAGTTAAAAGGGAGATAATGCATATCCAACCAATAGCCGCCCTTATATTATCTCTGTTCATTTGCTTCTCCAGATCTATAATTTCATAATCAATTAAAAAAAAATCGTTTTCTTCTCTTTAGAAACTTACGCTTATGCTTATACTCTCCAGCGTTGCGACTCGAGCCACCTATGGGTAATAAACAGAAAAAAGAAGATAAAAGAGAGATAAAACACTACATCTTTTATCTTTATCACCCCCTTGGTGAATCCATCCAAATGGTCTAAAATAGAGACATATTTTAATATCTGGCCAGTCACCGTATCCGCCTCAGTGGCAGCCCAACCGATAACCCAAAACATTAACAGCAAACCAAAACCCAAAATAGCCGCTACCACCTGATTTTCGGTTACCGAGGAAGAAAATATACCCAAAGCCACGAAACTGGAGCCCAGTAAAAATATACCCAAATAACTTACCAAAACTGGAGACCATTCTATCCCGCTGCCGGGAGTGGCTAAAAAATGGAGAAGCAGGGGATAGGGGAGAGTTAAAAGCAGCATGAAAAACACCACGGTTATTGCGGCCAGATATTTGCCGATTACAATGTCCCAAATAGAGATGGGAGTGGTCATTAAAAGTTCATAGGTTTTGCTTTTTTTCTCCTCTGCAATCAAGCGCATGGTAATGATAGGCAGCATGAGCAGAAAAAAGATATCAATATTTAAAAACAGGGGACGCAAAACCATGTCGTTCAAGTTCATCTTCTCCAGCATATGAGGAGCCCTGAATTGCATGTACTGCACTGACTGACGCTGAAAAAACTCCACCAGCCTAACGAAAAAATAACTGCATATTATTACGAATACACCAAATATCACGTAGGCTACCGGGGTCGAGAAATAGGTTTTAAACTCTTTTTTGGACACGGCAAAAATGTTTTTCAATGGATTAGCCATTTTGCACCCCCTTCTCTTCGGTGGTGAGTTCCTTGAATACCTCCTCCAGGCTGATGGTGGATGAGTGAAGTTCTAATAGTCCGGCCCCGCTCTCCACAATCTTTTGGGCCACTACTTCACGAATGCCTTTATCATCCGCTTCTACCACAAAACTGCCCTGGCCATTGTTGCCCGGCAATACCCGATTGACCCCCTGGATTGACTCCAGGTTCTGAACCAGTTGGCCATCTCCACTTCTGGTCTGCACATGGATACGGTAGGAGCGATGAAAACGGCTCAACAAACCATCGATACTGTCTTCTGCTTTCACTTTACCCTGATGAATAATCACTACCCGCTGGCAGGTCATGGTCACTTCCGGTAAAATGTGAGTGGAGAGGATAACCGTGTGGTTTTGAGCGAGATTTTTAATCATCTCCCGCACTTCCATTATCTGGTTGGGGTCCAATCCCACTGTAGGTTCGTCCAATATAAGGATTTCTGGATCGCCAATCATGGCCTGAGCCAGCCCCACCCGTTGCCTGAATCCTTTGGAGATATTGTCGATTAAACGGTTAAATACTGCCTCCAGACTGCAAAGTTCCGTCACCCGCCCCAACTCTGACTGGATTTTTCTGCCGTCCACCCCTTTTAGGTTAGCCACGTAACTCAGGTAATCTTTAACCGTAAGTTCTTGATACAGTGGTGGATGTTCTGGCAGATATCCGATCCTTTTTTTAACCGCTAAAGGATTTTCAAAGATATCGTACCCCGCCACATTAACTGTGCCGCTGGTGGCAGGGATATATCCGGTAATAATACGCATGGTGGTGGTCTTTCCAGCTCCGTTGGGACCGAGAAATCCCAGAATGTCCCCCTTCTCCAGGGTAAAGGAGACATTGTTAATGGCCACCAGATCTTTAAATTTTCTGGTAAGGTTCTTTACCTCAATCATTTAATAATCTCCATAAAAATGGATTAATAAATTAGTTTGCGTCTATTTAGAAACTATAACTACAGGGAGTAACAAAATGAAATAATTTTTTATTCCACAACCTAAAGAAAAGAGCATATTTATTACATTAATTAAATAAAAAGTCAAAAGAAAGTTTATCCGGCTCTTTGCAAATATTGATTAATAGGTTAAAATAAAACGTATTTTGGTCAGTGTCATAAATAAGCGCCTGGTAGTGTTTGCTGGGAGATTGTTTTTCGGGCGAAAATTGGGATGGGCACCATGTAATAGTGTGGTTATAGGTGGATTTTGTGAACTCTATCGTACTCTTTTTTCGTAATCTATTTCTCTTTTTTCTCTCTATTCCCTTAGCTATTCTTATATGGCTGATACACAAAACCCTCCGGGTAGAAATTAGAGGTTTGACCAATATCAGCAAGGGTTTTAGCGATGATTTGAATGGACCTTTATTGGCCTTTTACCATGGCCGTCAATTTTACATGTTTTCCTTGAAATCACCCCGAAAATTGGTAACCCTGACCAGTTTGAGCCGTGACGGACAACTGCAAACCTATATCCTTCGCTGGTTCGGTATTAAAAGTGTCCGGGGTTCATCCTCCAGAGAAGGCGCCCGCGGTCTTCTTGCTCTCCTGAGAATGTTAAAAAAAGGCTATGCCACCGTAGTGGCTGTTGATGGCCCCAGAGGGCCAGCGCGCCGGGTTAAAGGTGGGATAATCCAATTGGCACGCCATACCGGAGCGCCCATATTACCAATGTCTGCTGCCGGAGTTAAAGTTAAAATTTTTCATAAAGCCTGGGATAAGTATCAACTTCCCAAACCTTTTTCGCAAATAGTAGTGGTTGTAGATGAACCAATTTTTATCGGCCCCAAAAAAGAGAGGGGTCAAATAGAAAAAGAGCAGCAATATCTACAGGAACGACTGAAAAAGATCACTCTGGAGGCGGAACATTTGTGCCTGCACAAATTATGAATATTTGAAGATTATTGAAGATATGAAAAAATTGACTAAAAGTTTTATTGCATGATATAAATATCAATACTCAGGATTCCTACTTGAACCGGTTGCCGATTGAAAGTTTTATTTCTTGCAAGAATATGAGGAGTTAAAAATGAAAAAAAATTATTCCGCTCTGCTAATGCTTTTTGTCGCAATGCTTCTTTTCTGGTTTTTAGCCTGTGGTGAAGAAACTGCCACAACCACTGATGGTGGCAGCCAACAAACCCAGGATAGCGGCACTCAAGATACTGACACCAGTGGCAACACTGATGCCGGACAAGTCGATAGCAGCCAACCGGATGCCGGACAAACTGACAGTGGGCAAATTCCGGATATCGA
>CAZTWC010000005.1:12420-16336 GCA_964617105.1 uncultured Myxococcia bacterium | reverse complement strand
CAATGCCGATCTGCTACCGGGAGTGGGCATTAAAAATTCGGTTCAACTGCAGGACTCCTACCAAACCGTGGCCAACAAGCTGGGTTCATGGGGAACAGTCAACAAATTTCGTAAACAAACTCTGGATTTTGAAGATGCCGGATTAACTATCGCTTTTGCCGGTATCAAGTTTGACAATAAGACTAATAAAATAGACAACAATGATAAAGTGATCCGGATAACAGCACTGCCCAAGCACAAGGGCCAGTTGGAAGGCGGGATTACTTTTGGCAGTTCCCGTTCGGATCTGGAGGCCATTACCAAATACAGTCAACCAGACCACCTGGGTAAAATACCCACAAACTCCCAAAGTAGTCTCAGCGGGACCTTTGCCCTCTATTTCAAAGAGGGATTGTTTGTCAGATACGATCAAGCGGAAAAAATAGATGGCATCATCCTGATTCTCAAAACCAAGGTAGTACCCGGCGGCACTTTTACTATCAACGATTCATATATTCAACTTCCCGCCGGACAAAAAATCACCTATTTGCCTGGTGCATCCGATCCAATTATGAACCATGACCAGGTTCAGGCCATCCTGGGAAAACCAGACTCCACCACGCTTTTACCCAACCAGGAATTGCCAATAAAAATAGCCGGACAAACATTGAAAGGTGACCTCTCTTTTGAGATCTACAACAATTTAGGATTGCAGGTTACCTATCTGGATAAAGTCGATGGATTTGCGAGTTCCTTTGTTAAAACCAGAACAGTATCGGTGGCTCTCTTTCCTCCCTATTTCGGCCAGGCTGCCAATGGACTTAAACTGGGCTTGAACAAAACCGAAGTGGAGCATATTTTTAATAATCAAATCCCCACCATCGGTACCCAAAACAATATCACCGTCCATGTATATAAAGATAAGAAGTCCGTGGGCATAGTGTATAGCGAAGGGGCCACTGACGCGGATAAACTGGCCATTGGTATAATCCTCCAATATCCGGAAAAACAGTAGATGCCAACCAGGGGCAATTCTAACCGAGTCTGCGTGATAGGTACTGGAGCGGCTGGCGGCGTAGTGATCTGGGAATTGGCTCGGCGGGGAATTGAGGTGGTTGCGCTGGAGGCTGGCAAACGCTACAGCCCTGACAGTAACTATTTTAGCCATTGTCCTGATTACGAAACCCGAGGCATAAACACTTTCTCGCCTCCATCTCCGAAGATGGAAAGATATACGGTAGAGAGCGGAAACTTCATTGTTGGCCGAGTGCGGGCAGTGGGTGGCGGTACTGTGGCTTACGGCATGGTTTCTCCCCGATTTTTACCTTCCGATTTTCAAGTTAAAACTCTGGATGGCGTTGCTGACGACTGGCCTTTTACTTACCAGGAGTTGGCCCCTTATTATCGCAAAGTGGAATATTTACTCGGAGTGTCGGGCCGGCGGGATAACTCCCTGTGGCCAGATGTCCCTTACCCCAATCCGCCCCACCCTTTTCACTGTGCCACCAAGACCATTATTAAAGGCGCTGCCAAATTAGGTATCAAAGTTCACCACTGCCCGGTGGCAAATCTCAGCCGGCCTTACGCCGGCAGACCATCCTGCAACTACTGTGGATGCTGCGCTTTTGGGTGTAAACGGCGGGCCAAATCCAGCATGGATGTTACCTTGATCCCCCAGGCAGAAAAGACCGGCCGGGTAAAAATCCACACCAATTGTATGGTCAGAAAAATAACCCTGGATACAAAAGGGCTGGTAAATGGAGTGATCTATTTTGACCGGAAGGGGATTGAGAAACGTCTCACTGTCGGAGCGGTGGTTCTATGTTGTAACGGTATCGAAACTCCCAGGCTGCTTTTAAACTCGGCCAATAGTCAATTTCCGGAGGGGCTGGCCAACAAAAGCGGACTGGTGGGCAAATATCTTATGGAACATCCATCCATAAGTTGCCAGGCTTATTTTGAACAGCGGCTAAACGCCTATAAAGCCATAGATACCGGCATAATAACCGATTTTTCCCAAACCGCTCCAGAAAATGACTTTGTGAGGGGATACAAAATCACAAATTATTTTGATGAAGGCCCCCTGGAGTTGGCCCTTATGACCGGTGGTTACCTCTGGGGCCTGGAGCATAAGGAATTTATGCAGCGTTATTTTGGCCACCGCACTCAATTAGTGGCGGACGCAGAACAGTTGCCGTATCAATTCAACCGGGTGACCATTGACCCTAATGTCAAAGACTATTGGGGGATACCGGTGCCCAAAATACACTTTAAGTTGGCAAAAAATGAAGAAAGGATGCTGAGCACCATGAAAACTAAAATCAGACAAATCATGGAAGCGGCTGAAGGCCAGGAGATAGAGGAACAGGGTTACATAGCCGGAGTCAGCAACCACTATCTGGGCACCTGCCGTATGGGCAAAGATCCAGAGAAATCAGTGGTGGACGGGTTAGGCCGCTGCCACCATATCACCAATCTTTTTGTGGCTGACGGCTCTACCTTTGTTACCGGCTCCAGTATGAATCCAACTCTTACCATTCAGGCGGCAGCCTTGCGAATGGCAGAGGATCTATCATGATTGTTGCCCATTTGGTTAAAAATAGGTTGAATTCTTCACTGGAAGCATGATAGTGTTTTAGGTTATAAATCTTTTTTTATTTGAACTATACTATTAAGCGTTTATACATTTAAGCGTTTATACATTTAGTAAAAAATCAAACAAGGAAATCCAAAAATGCTGGTTATTAAATCAAAGGCAATTGTTTCTAAAATTATTGACGATGTAGTGTTGATGGAGATCCCAGGTAACCGAAATACCTTTGACCTGGATACCTGTATCATGTTCAGGGAAGAAACCAGTAAATATTTAACTCAAAACCATTGTAAATTTGCCATAGACCTGTCTAAAATCCGTCTTATTGAATCCACTGCTTTTAGAGAGTTTTTATCCCTTTATAAAAATTTGTCTAAAATCGGTGGAACGGTTGTCTTTTGCAATTTGTCCAGTAATGTGCAAAAGAATTTTCTCTATTTGGGGCTAAAAAGTGCTCTCCAAAGTTTTGATAGCACAGTGGAGGCAATGGACTATCTTAAAGAGGTCTAAATCTCGAATCTGCTTATGGCTTTCTCCAACTCCGAAGCTACCGATAGCAGGGACCTGGAATCATGAACTGCACGTTCGGAACTGACTGCTGTCTGTTTTGAAACCAGAGCAATGGACTCAAATCCCCGGGCTACCTCATCACTTACCGAGGACTGGCGGGTGGCTTTCTCTTTTATTTTGTTAATAGATAATACAATCTCCTTAATAGTATCAAAAATAGCGTAAAAGGCTTCGCCGGTTTTATCGGTCAAGTTAGTCCCCTCCTCTACAATTTGAACCATACTTTTCATTTTACCCACGGTGGAGTCGGTGGATTCTTGTATGTTTTCAACGATATCGGTGATCTCTTTGGCACTCCGGGCTGAGCGCTCAGCTAATTTCCTAACCTGCTCCGCCACCACGGCAAACCCCTTGCCACTCTCGCCTGCCCTGGCCGCTTCGATAGAAGCATTGATAGAAAGGAGATTGGTCTGTTCCGATATCTCTACAATGGTTTCCACGATTTTGCTGATCTCTTGGCTGCGCAGTCCCAACTCCCTAATTTTATCGGCGGTTTCCTCGGCAGAGCGTTTAATTAATGCCATCCCATCAATAGTGGCTGAAACTGAATTTTCGCCCTCACTAACTTTCTGCTCTCCAACTTCCGCCAAATCGCAGGCATTAATGGTATTAACCGCCACCTGGCGAATACTGGAAGACAATTCCGACACCGATGAAACCGAAAATTCAAGTTTATTGGACTGCTCTTTGGCTCCATCACTCATCTGTTCCGATGCTTGCAAAATTTCGTTGCTGGATCTGCCTATAATCGATGAGGACTGCTGCAGTTTCTCC
>CAZTWC010000005.1:0-12410 GCA_964617105.1 uncultured Myxococcia bacterium | reverse complement strand
ATTAGGTTATCGCGCATGAGGATGAAAGCCTCCCCGATGCGGCCCGGCAGTGGCTCAAAAAGAACATCATCCGACAACCGGCCGTCAGCAATAGCCCTGGCCTGCTCTACCAAACTGTTCAAGGTTTTCAACATACTGTTCATGGCGCTGCCAATAGAGCCTGAATTGGTCCGGTGGGTTAATAGTTGGTGATCTATATCGCCAGAAGCGATAATCTGGGCTACCGATTGAATCTCTAACAGATTTTTGACCATTTTTTGAAAAACCTGGCCAATCTGCCCCATCTCACTCTTTTCCAGTACACTGTTTTTCAAATCGTCATGGGCAATAGCATTGGCTTGCTCGATAATAAAATTGAGTGCATTTAACATGTTGGCAAAAGCCCCGCCCAAATCTCCGCGAGCGATCTCTGGATCATACTCGATCTCATCCAGCCTGCCTTTGGAGATGTATTCTGCCTGCTGGCATAGAATAAGCAAGCGATCCACCATGTCACGCAGTGCACCACCCAGGGTGCCGCTCATCTCTTTTTGAAGGATGTTGCTGTGCAGATCATCTTTGGCCACCGCCTGGAGCATCAAAGATATTTCTCTCAATCGCTGCACCATGTTGGTTAAAGCATCCCCAAGAGTCCCCTGTAATTTTTTGTCCAAAAGCGGATTCAGCAGGTCGTCATCGGCAATCGCCTGAAGGATACTGGCCATATTTACCAATTTTACCACCATGTTGTTGCAAGCCTGTCCCAAAGAACCGTTTTTCATAGTGCACAAAATCGGATTATGCAGGTCATCCTTGGCAATACAGTCCATCTGCAAGGCGATATTATTCAATTTGCCCACCATAAGAGAAAAAGTTTTACCAAGTTCGCCGCCGGTTTGTTTGTATAAAATTGGATTGTCCAGGTCATCGTTAGCAACAGCACGAGCCTGTTCATTAAAGGTTTGCAAATTTTCCAGCATTTTATTAAAGGCCAGACCCATCCTGCCCAATTCGTCAGATGTCCTGATCGTCACTGCCTCCTGTTCCAGGTGACCATCGGCAATTTTTTCGGCAATAGCGGTCATCTCCACCAAAGGTTTGGACAATTCGCCAACCACAAACCAAATAATTAAAATGGTCACCAAAAAAACCCCGAAAATAATTAGCAAGTTAAGGCTGTATTTATTGGTAATCTCCTCCGAGATTTGATTGATTACATTCAACACTTTAGTAACCTGTCCCAAAGAAGTAGAAACCTGGTCCAGAAAAGTTTTATTGATATCTTCAAAGGTGGATCGGGCGGCTAAACTGTAAGGCGTGCCCCTAATTGGGGTTACAACCCAATACTCCCGGGCTGCACCTTCAGTCTTGGTCTTTATCATTATCTCCTGAGAGATGGCGGTCCGTTTACGTTCCTGAACAATCCTATCCATGTCTTCTCCAAGATAATCAGGATCCTGATTATCTTGGCCAAAAGCATCCAGCAACATAGAAGATTTTTCCGCTAACTCCAATTTTTTCTGGTAATCTTGCTCCTTGAGCACGGTTCCGAGGGTTTTTAGTTTATCGCTGATAGTTGTACCCTGCTCAAAGTAGTTGTGAGATACAATGGTGTCCTGTTTTGGGTCAATAATACAGAAATAACCAGAGTTACCAATTCTTTCATTGGTAACAAAATTATTTATCTGCTCATCATCCGCCACATTTTCAGGGGTGGATAACTTCTCTTTTTTTAATTGAAAAATAAACTCCAAATAGCGCACAGCAGATAAAGTTTTATCCATGGCATGGATTTTGAGAATATTGTCGGCATTCTCTTTGGTTTTTCGGTAGGTGTCGTTGGTAACCACCACCGTCTTTTTCACCTCCTCCTTGATTGCCCCCAGGCCGGTCTGCAACAGGTAACCAAGGTATAAGATAAAGCCCACCGGAATAATAAAAACCACAAATAGGGAAAGATTTAGTTTGGTGAATATACTCAAACCCTTTTTCCGTTTTTTCCCCAACTTTTCTTCCTCATGGTTTTCAACTGTTTCCGCCGTATCTTTTTTGTCCATTTACAACCTCTTAATAATCTTTTTGATTCTTTAATTTTGTTGATTTTAGATAATATTAAAGTTATTAGCCAAATAAATCAAGAATAAACCCCAAAAGAGATTTCAGATTGGCGGATTTTTTGCGCGTAAGCATTTTGAAAATTGACCCAAGTTCAACGACTAAATCAAATCATGTATATTGCACTCTAATAAATTTTTTGGTATAATGATAGTTCATGTAATTTAATTCCTGGAATATATTTTAAGTATCATTTTATGAATTTTGAACAAATAGACGATTGCTGGCTGGAATTTGAAGATCTACTTGCGGAGTTGGAAACCCAGGTAGTAAATTTGGAGTCGGCATTTTATTTAATCAATCGAGGCTTGCTTGAAGATGGCCAGAGACGGTTGTCTCAAAGCAATATTGTACTTATGAAAAGCCTGGAAGATGCGAAAAAGCTCTCCTTTGAGTATTCGCTCCACCTGATTTTGCAGTCGATTATACTGTTCGAGCAACTGGCAACCAGGATTCACACTCTCCCGGACAAGGAATCTCAAGATTATGGTTTTAACTTGTTGCTGAAAACCATCGATGGGATTAAGTTATACCTAAAGAACTCAGGCCCGGGCCGTCATAAAAAAGATGTTAGCCCCGGTATCTTTTTATTTGGTGAGTTAAATCCTTTACTGTTTTCTGAATACACAGAATTGATCAAGGAATTTGGTGGTTTTACCAAGGAAATTCCCACCGAAGCATTAAACTTTCTTCTCTCTTTTGATGTGTTATTGTTGATGGAGAATGAGCCGCTGGAAAAAACTATTTTTTCCAGCCTCATGCAAGAGGGATTTTACATAGATGTGGCTAAGAAACTGGCCATGTTTCCTTTGAAAACTGAAAGTGTTCCTTTTGTGGTTATTGTGGAAGACGCAATGATTGTCGATGATCTTGACATCTTTAGGCAATATCTGGAGAAATATAAAGGTAAGATAATAGTTGTTGAGGGAGAAAGACGTCTGTTCAAAATGGACCACTTGAGGGACCACCTGGCCAGTGTTTTTAAATTACCCCTCGATTACGAGGAATTGAAAAACGAACTGTACCGGATTAAGACTGCCTACAATAAGGTGGTTTTTCAAAACTATTGATGGTTGTAGATAGGGCGCATTTACTCTAAAAAGGTAATTTTCAATGGCTTTAAAAGTACTAATTGTTGATGATTCGTTACAGATACGTGTTTTGTTGAAACGGTATCTGGAACGGGTTGGCTACCAGGTGGAGGAGGCTGCCGATGGACTGGAAGCCCTGGAGAAAATGGAGTCTTTCATGCCTTCCTTGCTGCTGATGGATCTTTATATGCCCAATATGGATGGGCAGACCTGCCTTTCGGAGATTAGGAAAGAGCGCAAATGGAAATTTGTCCCGGTGATTATGCTGACCGCGGAATCCGATTTATATAGAATCAAGGCTGCTCAAAAAATTGGGGCTAACGGTTGGATAGTTAAGCCCTTCAATGACGTAGATATTATCAGCATGGTAAAAAAGTTTATTCCTTGATTTGGATTAACTCCTGCCCAACTGGTTTTTAGTTGACTTTTATTCCCCAATATCATTTAATTATTTAATAATGAAAATAACTTTCGGTAATACACCGCTTGGTAGTCTGTTATGTTTAAGATCTACCTATAAGGAAACCACAGAGATTAAAAGATTGATTTAAGTATGCCCGAACACAAACCACTAATATTAGTTGTTGATGATAATCGAACCAATGTAAACATGGTGATCCAGGGATTACAGAGTAACTTTGATTATGATTTTTTAACGGCCTACGATGGAGCGGAAGGACTTTCCAAAATTAATCGGCATAAACCAGACATTATCGTCATGGATGTAGAGATGCCCAAGATGGGTGGATACGATGTTTGCCGAATCATCAAGAGTAGCAATAAATTTGATTTTATGCCGGTTATTCTGATGACAGCCCGGGAAGATATGGAGTCTAAAATTGCGGGTTTGGAACTGGGGGCTGACGATTACCTGATCAAACCGGTAAATATGTTGGAGTTGGCTGCCAAATTGAAATCGATGTTACGGCTTAAGTTTTTGCAGGACCAGTTAAAGGAGCGCAATAACCAACTGGAATCGCTTAATGAAAAACTGCAGCAAATGTCTATTACCGATAGTTTGACCGGTATATACAACCGCCGTTATTTTTATCAGCGGCTGTCGGTGGAATTTGCCCGAGCCCAGCGATATCAACTACCTCTTACCTGCATAATGATGGATCTGGATCATTTTAAATCTATCAACGACAATTACGGCCATCCTTTTGGTGACCTGGTTCTTCAAGGTACATCCGTCATATTAAAGGATTCGGTGCGTAAAATCGATCTATTAGCCCGGTATGGTGGCGAGGAGATGATCATGGTCTTGCCGGAAACTACGGTTGAAGGAGGCTTTACCGTGGCGGAACGGATCCGTAAAAGTCTTAGTGAAAAAGAGTTTTCAGATGACAACAGTATTGTACATGTAACCGCATCATTTGGCACTTCTACTTTTCCCTACCAGGGGGTGGACAGTTACGAAGAAATGATCAAGTTGGCTGACAAGGCTCTTTATAATGCAAAAGAATCTGGCCGAAATCAGGTCAGACAGTACGAAAATATTATACCTAAAAATTCTAAGTAGTGTTTATCGGCATGTCGGTTAGTAAAAAGAAGAAAATTTTAGTTGTAGATGATAGCGCCACAGTTAGGAATTTACTTAAAAAGATTTTTATAATGAAGGGCTATCAAGTTGATGTGGTGACTGATGGCCTGGAAGCAATTCAATATGTTTACCATAATCCTCCCGACTTGGTGTTGCTGGATTTAGAGATGCCCAGGATAAACGGTTTCCAGACCTGCAGGTTTTTAAAGGAAGAGGAGATTACCAAAGATATTCCCGTTATTATTCTTACTTCCAGGTTACAAAAGGGTGCTCGATTTTGGGGCCGGAGTGTTGGTGCCGATGCTTACGTTACCAAAGATGTTGAGGATCTGGCTCTGGAAGAGGAGGTAGAGAAACAGTTTCAATTATATGACCGTGACAACCGGATTGATTTGCAAAAATCGCCGGGACATGAATTAAGCGAACAGGAGATTATGGAGAGGGTAATCTACATGCTGGATCGCAAACTCTTTCAATCCTCTATTATTAACGAAGTAAATTTGATTGGTCTCAAATCCCATAACCAGGAGGAGTTTGTTTTTTCTCTTTTACGGTTGGTGAGGAGGATCTGCGATTATTACCTGGCTGGAATAATGATAAAAAGAGAAGAGGGGGATCGGTTATATATCTTTCATTCCAAGCCTGCTTCCAAAGCATTGCACAAGTGGTTTGTCAATTATTCTCAAGACCAGTTTAAACCCGTAGATGGCTCTAATAGGGATTTGAATACTCCACAAAACCTGAAGATAAGGTTACTCAGAGAAAAAAAAGTGGGGCCTATCAGTCAAAGGGCAAAAAATATTAGTCAACAACCAGAGAATTATTTCTATCAGCGTCCCATTAATATCGGCAACAACAACGAGAACGTTGGTTTTTTATCCCTGGTTTATATAGATGAACTGGGGCTGACCAAATGGGTAAAAGCAACTCTGGAACTCTTTTTCTACTGGGCATCACTGAATCTAAAAAAATATCTATAATAGCGCGTTGATCCCTTGAGGGAGCCCTAAGGTTTAGGACTCTTCCGGGACAAAAGATTCCATATAATTTTTTATCAAATCGCTATGTTGTTCCGAAATACTCAGGAATTTTACTCCAAAGCCTCTTTTATTCTCATCGTCAATATTAGACAACCACCGGATTTCACCCTGGATATTGATGGTATTTTTGGAATCTGGGAGTTGGAATTCCAATAGTAGTTTTTCCCATTGTTCCCTGTCTGCGTTACTCAGGAGGAAGATCCCGCTTTCGCTGATGTTGCTTGACTCCAGAACCAAGGAGTAACTGTCTTTGGCGAAGGTCACCTTAACCTTGCACTTCATGGGCTTTCTTAGGGTATCGCTGACAGTTTTTCTCCCCAATTTTTTATCAATATCCTTTAAAAAGGCGAAATAGTCGTCTTCGGCCTCAAAGTCGTATTCACAACCACATTGACAGTACATTTCCGGTATTTCCGGTTCCACGCCATATTCAAAGTGTTTCCCTTTTTCCATCAGGAACAAATAATCCTGATCGCATTCCGGGCAATAAAAAGGGACGTAAAAAGAGGAAACCACCGTGTTGGAGCCTAAAAGTTCGGGAATCATGTTGAACTGTTCTACCACCATCACCGGGCAAAGTTTGTATTCCAGTAAATTATCACACTTTATCCTTCCGCTAACCCAGGTCCTTACCCCGTAAGAACTGATCCTGGTGATACCTTCCAGGTTGATTACCGAATTCTGGGACAGGTTGGCTAGAAAGGAATCAATATTAGCGTGTTCATTGATTATTCCTAATAATTTGAACTCATCACTATCAATATCTATTTGAAAAGTATCCATGGTAATTATCACTCCCTTCAAATAAATTTATGCCTAAAATTTACAAGCAAACCATTAAATAATAATTTTAAGTCACTACACTAGCATAAAAGTTAGATAATAATCAAATTTTTTTTATCAACTAAGCAGGTTAAGGGGCACGTCATTTGCTTGGCACATATATTGCATCGAATATTTAGGCAGAGAAGCAGATGGAGCATGATTGATGGCGCAAAGCAATAGAAAACAGCGAGAGCATTTAATCCTGGACGGCGTTGATGTGCAATAAGATGTTGTAATTACAAGGAGATATGCATGAGTGATGGAATATGGGCAGGACTTTCAGGTTCTTCAGGGGCGTTGGTGAGGCTGGATGTGGTCGCCAATAATTTGGCGAATGTTAATACCCCCGGGTATAAAGAGGATACCATTGCTTTTTCTAGTTACCTTAAGAAAGAATCCCAACTAGTCGTAGACAGTGAGGGGCGATATAAAATTCAAATGAGGGATAGGGCTTACCCCTCTCCCGGGGAACAAAAGACCCAGTTTGGCCAGGGGCATCTCAAAAAAACCGGTAATCCTCTTCATATGGCCTTGATTGGAGATGGGATGTTTGTCATAGACACCCCGCAGGGTGAATTATATACTCGTAATGGCTCCTTTACCATGAACAGCGAAGGTTTTTTGGTAACTATGAATGGTCACCCGGTAATGGGGGAAAATGGGAAGATTAAACTGGGCGAAGGAGAGATCATTATTGATGAAAAGGGCGGGATTTTTAGAAGAACCTCTAGAATGGATGAGGAGAAGGTGAGCCAACTTAAGTTGGTAGAATTTCCCGATAAATCGCGGTTAATGAAGATGGGAAATTCTTGTTTTGCCTCCAGCGATGACAAGGTGCAACCGGAGCCGGCCCAACCAAAGGTATACCAGGGTAACTTGGAGTTATCTAATGTAAATCCGGTAACCAGTATGATCGATTTGATCAAGATCAATCGTTCCCACGCAGTGATACAAAAGGCGATATCCACCTTTAAAGAATTGGATAGTAAGGTTATAGGAACTGGAAAGTGATAGAGGTATGGTTAACGGTATTAGAGTTTAGGTAACCGAGTTTTAGGAGATTATTACCGGCAATTAATTGCCAGGGAGGTTATTTATGATTAGGGCATTGAATACAGCGGCAACCGGAATGGAAGCCCAGCAATTGAGACTTGACGTCATCGCCAATAATTTGGCGAATGCCAGTACCAATGGGTACAAAAAAAGCCGGGCTGATTTTCAGGATCAACTCTACCAGACCATTAGAGCGCCTGGAACTTCTGCTGCAACTGGAGTGGAATTGCCGGTGGGTATTCAGATTGGACAAGGAGTGAGGCCGGTGGCTACTCAGAGGATTTTTACGGTAGGGGAGTTGAAACAAACTAATAACCAGTTGGATGTCGCTATCGAGGGAGGTGGATTTTTTCAAATTCGTCAGCCCAATGGTGAGCCTGCTTTTACCCGCGCTGGTTCTTTTAAACTAAACAGCGAGGGACAAATGGTAACCTCTAATGGGTTTCAACTGGAACCGTCAATAAATATTCCTCAGGAGGCAGTATCGGTAACCATCGGTACTGATGGGGTGGTGTCGGTAGTACAGTCCGGCGGGACAGAGGGGCAAGAGTTGGGTCAGATTCAGTTGGCCAAGTTCGCCAATCCTGCCGGGTTGCAAGCCATTGGGCGTAACCTTTTTGTGCAGACATCGGCTTCGGGCAGTCCGGTTATGGGCAATCCGGGAGATAGCGGGTCAGCATTGGGCACACTGGCTCAGGGGGTTGTGGAATCCTCTAATGTCAACGTGGTGGAGGAGATGCTGGAGATGATTGTAAGCCAGCGTTCCTTTGAGTTGAATTCAAAAGTGATCAGCACAGCCGATCAGATTTTACAGGCGTCTACTAGCCTGAGGTAATTGCTGATTTTAGGTATTAGGTTACAGGAGAGAGCAATGATTTTATGGTTTGGTTTAATCCATTTGAAGGAAGGCAGAATTAAGCGGCAAAGCCGGAACAAAGATTTTGCGTACTTTTGGCGCCTGAAGAGCGCTATTCTCCTCCTGGTTATTCTGCTGTCGTCTCATCATCAGGCCCTGGGTATGGAAATAGAGTTAAATGAGGTGCAAAAGGGTGTGAATATAGATGTAAAAAGCAAGGTTATGGTAGAGCGTCCGGTGATCACCCTGGGTGATATTGCCGAATTTGCCGGGCTTAGCAGGCTGGAGAGAAGGGTTTTAACCAGGATTGAATTGGGTGAAGCCCCTGGGGTGGACAGATTCAAGCGTTTACCGGGCAAAGTGATTTATACCGCCCTGGTAAGGCACGGTTTTCGCCCAGAGCGAGTCAATATCTCTATCCCTGAAGAAGTATTGGTTTGGAGTAAAAAACAAACTGTGACTACCCAACATATAGAAACCCTTTTGTATGATGCAATAAGAGAGCAGTTGGCCGAAATAATTCCTGCCGGTGCCAAACTGGAGATCCAGTCCAGTTCTTTAAAACGAGATATTCAATTACCGCCGGGACGGCCGATTTATCAAATTAAGGTAAAGAAAGGGAGCAGTAAATTGTCTCCTCTGTCCGCTTTGTTGATTATAAAATTGTCTGGCCGGGAATATATTCGGCGGTGGATAAACCTGGAGATGGGCATCTTTACCCAGGTGCCGGTGTTGGAAAGGGATCTGCCCCGGGGAAAAGTATTGCGCCGTTCCGATATAAGAATATCAAAACGGGATATCAGCAAACTTGCTTCTATACCGGTTTTAAATATCAAATACCTTCGGGGTAAACGGCTCAACCGGGGACTCAAAGCCGGTTCGCCCCTGACCTCCGGTGATATTAGCAGTCCGGCTATGGTAAAAAGGGGAAGGCGAGTAATTGTGATCGCAGAAAAGGGAACTTTGCAGATAAAAACCATTGGCCTTAGCAAAGAAGACGGTCGGGAAAACGATTTTATCAGGGTGATCAACCTCTCTTCCCGAAAAGTTTTTGATGCCCGGGTAATAGGTCCGGAAACGGTGAAAGTGGATTTGTAAAAAAAAGGTTAACCAAAAAACTATTACCTCCCGGAGATAAGTCGGGAATTATTTGGCAGGATAAGAATTATGAAAAAGAGCAACATGATTTTGGCAGTAAAAATATTTTTGGTAATGATGGTGACCTGGCTACTGCTTTTTAGTTACGGTTGTGTGCGTCACATCCATCCCTATACTCCCAAAAAGAGGAGTTATAAACCTTTTACCAATTACCAGGCGCGGGTTCAGGTAACCAGCGATGGGGCTCTTTGGCAGGAGTATCATCAGGGCAACTATCTTTTTCAAGATGCCCGGGCCCGGCGGCCGGGAGATATTTTTATAATTGAAATCGAAGAATCTGCCGCCGCTTCCAGGAATGCATCCACCGATTTGAGCAAGGAATCTAGCATAGAGGCCAATGCCAAAGCAGTGGCTGGTTTTTTAGCCGCTTTGCAACAGGTAAATCCAAATTTTAACCGGGATAAGATCCTTTCTGCTGGCAGTAAAAATCAGTTTAAAGGGCTGGGTAAAACTTCCCGCAGTGAGCAGATGGTGGCCACTGTTCCCGCCTCGGTCAGAGAGGTGATGGCCAATGGAAACATTTTTATCGAGGGGCAGCGGGTGGTTTTGTTGAACAATGAGGAACACCATTTTTATATTAGCGGGATTGTTCGTCCCATTGATATTGATTCAGACAACAGGATAAAATCTGCGCTCATCGCTGATGCTCAAATTGAGTTTACTGGTCGGGGGCCCATATCGGATAAGCAGAACCAGGGCTGGTTCAGCACTATAATGGATTGGGTCTGGCCATTTTAAGTAAGAACGAAAAGAATCCCCTGGATCTCAATCTTGAGTTAGGTTGGTATGTATATTGCATCAATTATTAGTGATAACCTCTGAAAAGGGATAGCAATTATGAATAGAATATTGAAAACTGCGGTCATGGTCATCCTCATGCTGATAGGTTTCAGTTCTGTAACTTTAGCGGTGAGAATTAAAGATATTGCCGAAATACAAGGGGTGCGGAGTAACCAGTTAATAGGCTATGGCCTGGTAGTTGGGCTCAATGGCACTGGTGATGACCAGAAGATCATGCCTACCATTCAGTCGGTAGCCACTATGTTGACCCGGATGGGAGTTTTTACCAGGGCGGATGTAAACAAAATTAAAGTTTCTAATGTTGCAGCGGTAATTGTAACCGCAGAGATGCCGCCCTTTTCCAAGTTGGGAACCAAAATAGATGTTACGGTCTCATCCCTGGGTAACGCCAAAAATCTGGCAGGAGGGATTCTTTTGATGACACCTCTAAAAGGGGTTGATTCCAAAATATACGCTTTGGCCCAGGGCGCGGTTATGACCGGAGGTTTCTCCTTTGCCGGCAAGGCCGCCTCGGTGCAGAAAAATCATCCTACTACCGGCAGTATCCCCAATGGCGCTGTTGTAGAAAAAGAGATACCCAATAATTTTTCCAAAAAGGTTGTGATCTCCCTGCTGTTGAAAAATCCTGATTTCACTACTGCTGCCCGGGTAAGCCGGGTATTAAACCAGAACTTAGGAGGCAAGTTTGCTACGGCCAAAGATGGCGGGGTAATCCAGTTGAATATCCCTACCCACTATAAGGAGCGCAAGGTAGAGTTTTTAGCCGCCATTGAGCGGTTTGATGTAGTGCCAGATCAGCGGGCCAAAATTGTGATCAACGAACGGACCGGCACCATTATTATTGGTGAAAACGTCAGAATTTCCACGGTGGCTATCTCTCACGGTAGTTTGAGTATTACCATCAGGGAATCGGGTCAGGTCTCTCAGCCTTCGGCTTTTAGCCAGGGAGGACAGACTACAGTGGTGCCCCAGTCTGATATTACTGCCAAAGAGGAAAAGGTGCGGCTGCAGGTAGTGCCGGAAGGGGTTAGAATTAACGAAGTTGTGCAGGCTTTGAATGTTTTGGGTGTAACTCCCCGGGATTTGATGGCTATACTACAGGCAATAAAAAAGGCGGGCGCTTTGCAGGCTGAGCTGGAGTTGATGTAATGAATATCGCCCTAAAATCAGGTTTATTACAATCACAGGCCAACTCACGGCAGGATGTGGTTCAAAAGGGGAAGCAACTGCGGGAGTCTATCGCTAACCAGAAGAACGATGTAGAGGGACTTCGCAAGGCGGCTCAGGGCTTTGAATCTATTTTTATGGATCATCTTCTTCAGACTATGCGTAAATCTGTGCCTACCTCAAAATTGATGGGCGGTGGTTATTCTCAAAAGGTTTATATCTCCATGCTGGATAGTGAATATGCCAAAATGGCTGCTAAAAATGGCGGAATTGGTTTGGCCGATATAATTGTAGAGCAGATGTCAGACAGAGTGAATAGTAATCCTGTGCAAAAGGGAGGGCCGTTAAATACTCTGGTCCGCCCTCAGCCGAGTCACATATCTGGCCAAGAGATAGAGAAGAGTTTGCCTTACCTCAAGCAGCCGACCTGGGATGAGGGGATACTTTCCCCGTTGCCCAAAGGCGAAGGTCGTCTTTCCTCCTCTTTTGGCATGCGGATTCATCCTATATTTAAACGTCCGATTATGCACCAGGGAGTGGATATTGCTGTGCCGGTAGGAACTCCGGTCCATGCGGTCAGGGGAGGGGTGGTTGCCTTTAGCGGTGAAAAGAGTGGGTATGGCAAAGTGATGGTCGTAGATCATGGAGACAATACTGCCACCACCTATGCTCATCTATCCAGTTTATTGGCAGAAAAAGGGCAAGATATAAAAGGGGGAGAAAAAATATCTCTCTCTGGAAACAGTGGCTACTCCACTGGTCCACACCTCCATTTTGAGGTG
>CAZTWC010000004.1:28029-52547 GCA_964617105.1 uncultured Myxococcia bacterium | reverse complement strand
CTGAACCTCATCAGTTTGGCCATCGCAATCATTATCCAGGTTGTCACACCAGGTTTCCTGTTCCTGAAATTTTTCTATAGTGCTGTAATCAGGTTCTTGCCAGCCCTTCACTCCCCGGCATATTTTTTTGGCGCTGTGACAAACTCCTTTGGATAGCGTACCGGCCGGGATATCGAGGCTGTTATCGGTTTTACCATCGCAATCGTTGTCAAAGCCATCGCAAGTTTCCGAGTTACCGGGAAATACGGCTTTATTATGAGGGTCACAATTTTTCTGTATCTCCAGGTGATCCCGGTGTTCATCCAGGTCGCTATCCAATTGCACCACCACCGGGGCTGATTCCACCGCAGCACTAGTGCCTTCATCTCCCTTTAGCCACAGGCGATAAATAAGTTTGGTCTGATTGTCAGTAAACAGCACCTGGTCCAGGTCAAATTTATCAATATACTGAAGTTTATTTTTTTTCAGTTCGGCCAGGATCTCCTCCTGGGCATCTTTTTTGGTATGATCTTTCCGGGCAATAACGATTTTACTGTATGTCAACCCTGCCGGCACTTGCCAGGAGAGAGATGCCTGATTTATTTGAGCCTCGGCCTGGAAATTGAACAATTGGGTTAGTTTTTCCGAACTGGAACCGTTTTGAGCATCAAGAGGATGTTTAAAATCTCCAGCCTTTTTTTTGGGACTGCAATTGATAACCATCAAAACCATGGCCAGCATCAAAATGAATCCAATAATATTTCTGAGAAATCTCATCTTGTTTATCTCCATTAAGTATCATCCGATCCCTGCTAAACTCTACTGGTTTTTAGCCTCAGTTTCCGGCTTTTGGGTAAAGGGATTCTTAGGCTTTAAATACCAGGTGAAAAAACCGCCTAAGGCCGAGAGTCCGGCGGTGGTAAGAATGGAATATCCATAAGTTCGTCTGCTGCTGGCGCTGCTATAGTTTTCCAGCCCTTTATCCCGGTAAAGGGCTATTTTATCGGGAGATAGTTCAGCATTATATTTAGTGAAATAATCATCGCCTGTGCGGTCGAAATCTCCGGCGGAACTAATCAAATAACCACCGGTGCCAGTTAAAAAAATCGCTAACCCGTACATCCCCCAGGAGATATAATCGTACATCTTGTCCTGTTTTTTAAAGGCAGACAATTCGGAGGATTCCAATAGGTTGAAGACAATAAGTTCCCGCTCCGCCGGGTCCAACTTAATCATCTTGAACGCAGAAAGATAGCCTGGCCGTTTTACCTCCAGCATATATTTCCCTGGTTTTTTTTTCACTATTTTTGGGGTGGGTTTGCCGTCTAGCAACAATTCTGCGTCTTGAGGATTAATGCTGACAACTTCAATAGAACCATAAGAAGACTTGAGCATCAAGTCAAACTTCAACAGTTCCCCTGTTTGTATTGACACCTCTTTCTCCCGAGGCAAGAAAGTCTCTTTTTCTAATTTTAATTTGTATTTACCTTCCCGTATATTCAAATGGGCTGGAGTTATGGTTTCTATGCAATCCGGTAGAGTGCAGGTTTTGTCTGCTTTTTTAGTCCAGGTTTTTTGGGAGTCCAGGCGTATAATTTTTAATTTGGCTGGTTTGGGCGTTGAAGTAACCTCCATAATTGCCCCTCTCTCCATCCTGGCTGCCAGTTGTTTTATTTTTCCAGTATCAATGATTACTTCCTGTCTTATGGGCAAATAATAATCTTTTTTCAACTCCAGGAGACAACGTCCTGTTTTTAGACCGGTTAACGTCATGGGGGTCTGGCCGACAAATTTATTGTCCAGGTAAATAGCCACACCAGTTGGGTCGGTAGATATGTTTATTTTGCCGGTTTTACTTCTCCTTTTTTTCAGGTTGATCTTAATTGGGGTATAGTACCCAGTGGACAGTGATAATTTTAGGCTGGCAGAGATATCTTTTTTAAAGCCTTCGATCAAGTATTCTCCTTCGGGAAGTTTATCGATAACAGTAGGCGATCTGTCTTTTAATTTAAAGCCGTTTAGGGCCAGTTTGGCTCCGGTTGGTTTGGTGTTTACACAAATACCGCCCTTGTTTTCACCAAGTTTATTGGGGAGCATCCGCCCCAGTCTCTTGGCGGTATTATTTAAAACCCGTTGGGGAACCAGGTACTGTAACAGGTCGATAATTATTCCGTTTATGGCCGCTTGAATGGTTCTCCGGCTTGCCCTGGGTTTAAGTAACCGGTTGCCTTTGGAGATGGCGGTTTCTTTCTTGGCATCGATAAGTTGCATGTCCAGAAGCATCTTTTTTCCACAGGGATGGATACTGCCTTTAATGGCAAATCTGGTGCCGGTGACCGTCATCACCTTCAAGATGCATTTGGCATCAGTGCAGCCAGTGGATAACTCCGGAAACGAGAGAGTAAGCATATTGTTGATATCGTTTTGGCCTATAGGTTTAAAAAAATCGAGCCGGTTGAAGGAATCAAGGGAATAATCCATCATCCTTTCCAATAGAGATCTCTTGGTGCCCGGTCGGGCCAGAAAATTTAGAATCAGCAAAGGCTGGACTTTTCGTAAATCGATCATTCTGCCGTAGTTTTTTTTCTTCTTTTTTTCCACCTCTTTTTTCTGGTCATCTATTTCATACTCCAATTCTAAAAAAATCGGTTCAAAGTGCATGGTTTTGTTCTCTTTTCCTCTTGGTTGGCTACTCTCTTTAGCAACTGCGGGTACAAAATTTATTTGGGTAAGCAAAACCAGGATAATCAAATTCGTAAATACTCTATTGTTCACGGTCAACTCCGACTGTATAGGTCATTTTTCCTATAGAAAATTTTACAAAATTATGACAAAATATGAAATTAAGTCAATAATTTAATTTTACTTCGTTCAAAAAGGATCGATTCGGATAAAATAAGGCCCTTATAATCAAGGAGAATCATATGCATACACCTTACCTGATTTGGAATAAAAATAGACCACCTTATCAGGCCCTAATCAGTTACAGAACTATGGCCCGGCCTATAATGTTAATATTTCTTTTTACTCTGAAGGTAATTCTTTTTTCCGCTTGCGGCGATCCAAGTGCTCCATCGGCCAAACGATGCTCATCCCATGATGATTGTTCTGTCAACGAAATGTGTATCAATGGCACCTGTTTATCAAAAATAATAGGTGAAACCGAAGAACCTGATGGCGGAGATACAGAACTCACCGATGAGCCGGATGGGGGCACTGACGCTGATCAAGAAAATACTCCGCCCTCTCTGACCATAACTACGCCCCAGGGAAAACAGTCTGGCCAGGTGGATATCTCGTTTTCTGCTATTGATGGAGAATATAATGACATCAACCTGGAAGTGGAGTTTAGCATAGACCAGGGCAAAAATTATTCAAAGGCTACCCAGTTGCCTCAACCGTCAACTATATTACTGGATGCAGTATCGGCCTCTCCAAAAGGGGAAAAGCACATATTTGTCTGGCACTCCAACGCCGACCTGCCCACTTTTTCCGGAAACGTGAAGATCAGAATGACTCCTGTCGATGCGGTGTATCCAGGTGTCAAAGGAAAAGATGCAATTTCAGACACCTTTCAACTCGACAATCTTCATCTTTCTCCGCCCCAAATTGAATCTATTAGTGTCCCGGAAACGGGGAGCGGTGATATAAGCATTGAATTTACCATTAAAGACTCGGAGGCGGACAAGGCCAGTGTAATTCCCCAGGTTGATTTGGGCAATGGCCGTTTTATTCACATGACCATTAAAGATGGTCCCCGGGAGAACCTGGACACCTCTAAAACCGGAATCAAGCATAAATTCATCTGGAACTCTTTGGATGATACCGGAGAGGGTTTGTTTAAGGTAAAGATCCAAATTATCCCGGCTGATATCAATCCCGGAATTGCCAAAATTTCCCGGCAATTTACGGTAGATAACCGGCCTCTCTCTTCGCCGCCGGAAGTAACTCTACTGACTCCCAAGGGGGAGCAGGGTGGATTTATTAAAATCGAATATTCTATAAAAGATCTCCAGAGCGACAAGATATCCATAAAAGGGGAGTTTTGCCTGCCCAAGAGCACCAGTTGCAGCCTGGCCACCCACACATCGGTTACCAAGGTTAAGGATCTGGCCTCCGACCCCGCTGGGGTGAAACATTTTTTTGTCTGGCGAAGTCTACATGACCTGGGTAAGGTAAAGATATCCGGAATACGTTTTAAAATTACTCCTTCAGACGCCCACCAGGGAAATCCTGCCGTAACTATGCCCTTTGATATTGACAACCAAGGCAATATCCCCCCGAGCGCCACTGTTAACACCCCCTCTGGAGTTCAATACCAAAAAGTGAAAATCTCCTTCAACCTCAGCGATCCGGAATATGATCCGGCTCGGATAGAAGTTCATTATTCTATTGACAATGGAATAACCTTTCAGACCGCCTTTCTGGACAAAATCTCAAAAACCAACGATTTACCAACTTCTCCCCAGGGAAGAGTCCATGAGGTAGTCTGGGAGGCCAGTAAAAATTTGGAGAAAAAACTCTACCCGCAGGTAAAAATAAAAATATCTCCCTTTGACCTTAAATCCGGCAGCCCGGCTGAAAGCAGTGCCTTTACAGTAGATAATCGAGATAATACTCCGCCTGAGATCAACATATCTCCTTTGTCTGGAGTACAATCAAAGCAGGTGGAGATCAAGATCAGCCTCCAGGATCAAGATAAAGACCCGGTGAATATAGATCTTTTCTTTTCCCGCGATGGCAAACTGTTCAGCCCCGCTACTTCTGCCCAACCCTTTTCTACCAGGCAGGTAGCCACCTCTCCTACCGGTAAGTCCTACACTTTTATTTGGGACAGCGAAAAGGATTTGGGGCAAAAAAATGTAACTGGCGTCATTTTCAGAGTAAGTGTTGACGATGGTAGAAATATGGTTACCAAAGATTCCCCTCCCTTTGAGGTAAACAACTTGCCGGAAGTAGTGAACCAAAGACCCAGCGTGGAAGTTGAAACCCCTGCCGGTTTTCAGACCCAAGAGGTGCCTTTAACTGTTACCATTTTTGATCCGGAGAACGATTCTGTAGACCTGAAAGTGGAGTACTCGCTGGATAGTGGCAACACTTACAACCTGGCAGCCATGAAGGAAAGTCTTAAAGGTTTGGTAGCCTTGGCCCAGGGAAAAGAGCATCTTTTCCATTGGCAGGCTGGCCAGGATATGCCGGACAAACTGGAAGAAAACGTTAAGGTAAGGGTCACTCCCATTGACACCGCTGCAGGAGCAGCAGCCGAAAGCGGTGAGTTCACAGTGGATACCAGGGATGACTTGCCGCCGGAAATTACTATCGAACCCCTGGTTGGGACTCAAAAGGGGCAGGTGGAAATAAAATTTATCCTTAAGAGTAACCGTTCTTTACCCCTGGACACTTCTTTTTCTTTTTCTACTGATGGGCAACTGTTTTTAGCCACTTCCACTTCCAGTTCCTTTCCAGACAATCCCCTGGCCTCTTTGGTCCAGGGGAAAAATTATATCTATTTTTGGGACAGCCTGGCTGACCTGGGGAAAATTATGACGGAAAACCTGCTTTTCCGTATCAAAGTAGAAAGCGGAAAGCACCAGGTAATCGCCACCAGCGCCCCCTTTACGGTGGACAACCGGCCGGATGGCGGCACCGGGCCGGACACCAACCATAAGCCGGTGGCTACCGTTAAAACTCCGGCAGGGGCGGCAAAAGGCAGGGTTGAACTGGAAGTTAATATCTCCGACCAGGAAGGAGACATGGTGGATCTGCAGGTGGAATATTCTCTTGACCAGGGCAACTCCTTTGAGGAGGCAGTTATGGATTCTTCCGACCAAATGACCGGCTTGAGCACATCTTCCAAGGGCAGCAAATATTTTCTCCATTGGCTCTCCCAGGTGGATATCCCCAACCGATTGGAGAATTTGGTACGCATAAGAGTTACCCCCAGCGATATTGAAACCGGTGTAAGCGGTGAAACCGCTGATTTTATAGTTGATAATACCATCTATACCACCAATCAGGCTCCCCAAATAGTTTTCACCAACTCTTTCAGCCAGGTACAAAAGGGTGAAATCCCTTTTGACTTTATCTTAAAGGATAAAGAGAGTGATCCTGTGGATGTGACTTTCTTCTATTCCACCGACAATATCGATTTTATCGGTGCTGTCACCAGCCGGGCTTTTGCTAAAAATCCTCTGGAAAGTTCCCCCACCGGCAAACGCTATTCCTTTATCTGGGATAGTCGGGGAGATTTGGGTAATGTCAAGGAAAACTGGATTATATTCCGGGTTATTGCCCATGACGGCCATAGTGAGATAAAAGAACATTTCACACCCTTTGCCATTGACAATAGCACTGGAGGCAGCGGCGTGGAGAACAAGGCTCCGGCTGCGTCCATAGCCACTCCCCAGGGAGACCAAAGAGGCAATGTGGTTTTGAGCGTTAGCCTGAGTGACCCGGAAGGGGATCTGGTAGATATCAGCAAAGTTGAATTTAGCATCGATGGAGGCATCTTATATTCAAAAGCCACCGTTAGCAGTGAATTGATTGGGCTTGAAGCCACTCTGGAAGGTACAGTCCATACCATACTTTGGCATTCACAGGTGGATATCCCTTCGGCTAGAGTCGATAAAGTAAAAGTCAGGATCTATCCAGATGATGGCCAGGAGGGATTTTTCGGTGAAACTGAGGAGTTTGTGGTTGATAACCGGCCCACAATAAACTCGGCGCCGGAAATTATTTTTACACCGGCCTTAGAAGGGGTAAAGAAGGGCAACATCGATGTAGTTTTTTCTCTTCAGGATTCGGAAAAAGACAATGTAGAGTTAAGGTTCTACTATTCTACCGACGGTACAGATTTCTATTCCGCCACTCTAAGTGGTGATTTTCCTGAAAATCCCATTTCTACCCAAAATATCAGCCAGCAATATATTTTCACCTGGAGCAGCGCTTCAGATCTTGGTTACATCAAGCAGGAGGGAGTGGTCTTCAGAATCGCCGCCAATGATGGTGTCAACCAGATAAATATTGACAGCCAGACTTTTGTGGTGGATAACAGCGCCGGTCCGGGCGGATCTGATAATGAAAAAGCCGTGGCCCTGATTAGCACCCCGGAAGATACCCAAACCGGCGAAGTAAGCCTGCAAATTCGCCTGAGCGATTCGGAAGAAGATGTGGTTGACCTTCAGGTAGAGTACTCTATTGACAGCGGGGCCAGTTATCAACCCGCCTCTATGTCCACTTCCCTAAACTCTTTTGTCACTAACTCAGAGGGAATTGTCCACACTGTTAAATGGCTGTCCCAGGTGGATATTGTCCGGCAACAGGCAGACACAGTAAGAATCAAAGTTACGCCCTTTGACAATAAGGCCGGGGTAGCCGGAGAAACCGCTGACTTTGAGGTTGACAACCGGGAGATCTTTGATACACCGCCGCAATTGGAGATATTCAGCGATTTTAGCCAGACTCAAAAGGGAGATATACCAATCAACTTTGGAATCAAAGATGATGAAGCCAGCCCGGTGGAAGCGCGCTTTTTCTTTTCTACCGATGGGGTTACTTTCTATCCCGCCTCCACTGCCCGTTCTTTTCCCAGCAACCCCTTGCCCACTTCGGTGGCGGGAGAAAAATATATTTACTATTGGAACAGTAGCCAGGATTTGGGAGAGATAAAAGCGGAAAATGTGGTTTTTAAAATTCAAGTTTCCGACAGTTTGATCCAAATGGAGAGAGAAACTGCTCCCTTTATAGTGGACAACTCGCCCGCAGGAGAGGGACCTGACAATGAAAAGCCGGTGGCAATAATAAAGTCTCCGGTGGGAGTACAAAAGAGTGAGATTGGGCTTCAAGTGGTCATTACTGATGCTGAAGAGGATCTGGTAGATCTTACCGTGGAATACAGCATTGACTCGGGGGCTACCTATCTGGCCGCCTCCATGTTGGCTTCTCCTCTGGGCCTGGAGAGTTCCGCCAATGGCACCAGGCATGTGATAACCTGGTTATCAGCAGTGGATATTGTAAATCAAAATCAAAAAACGGTTCGGGTCAAAGTCACTCCGGCTGACAGCCAGATGGGTACTGCGGCGGAAACCACAGACTTTGAAGTAGATAATTTGGATATCACCCTGGAAAATCCTTTGAAATTGTCGATTTTGCCCCTGGACGGTGAACAAAAAGGAGAGATCCAGGTAGAGTTTATTATTAAGCATGAAGAGAGCAAAGGGGTAAATGTTTCTTTCCACTTCTCCGATGACCAGACTCTGTACCAGTCCGCAGCCACGGCCAGAGATTTTCCACCCTTTCCTTTGGCAACTTCACCCGAAGGGATCAAATACACCTTTACCTGGGACAGCCGCACCGATATTGGCGCCGTAAAAAAGGAAAATATGGTTTTCCGGATTATTGCCAGTGACGGAGAAAATGAAGACACTGTCCATACTATGTCTTTTACGGTCAACAACGACCAGGGTACAAGTGGTGAAAATCAAAAACCGGTGGTCATAGTTGCTACACCAGCCGGAATACAGCACGGACCGGTTCAGTTGGAGATTACTGTTAGTGACCAGGAGGAGGATCTGGTAGATCTAAAGGTAAAATTTTCCCTTGACGGAGGGCAAACCTATAGTGACGCCACTGTTAGCGAGGCTTTAAATAGCCTGGTCACTAGTAAGGATGGATATTTACACAAGTTAACCTGGAGTTCTGATACCGATATTGTTGATCAACTGGCCCGCAACGTCAGGGTAAAGGTGATTCCTGCTGATGGACAAGAGGGTATCTTTGGCGAAACCGCCGATTTTCAGGTGGACAACCGTTTTGTTATCAATTCACCGCCTCGGGTGGCCATCTATCCTCTGCAGGGGATGAATACCGGCCCGGTGAGGATAAATTTTGAAGTTAAAGACTATGAAAACTCCATGGTTAATCTCAAGTTTTTTTACTCCACCAATGGAGGAGGCCTTTTTAATACCGCCTCCGAAGTGGCAGGGGCGGTTGATTTTTCCAAGGCTGTGGCTTCTTCTGTTGATGGAATAAATTATACCTTTACCTGGGACAGCCTCACCGATTTAGGCAAAACCAGGCACGATGGGGTTATTTTCCGCATTGAGGCCTCTGACTTTGATGAGGGTGAACCTGCCTTTTCAGAGCCTTTTGTGCTGGACAACGTGGATGGTAATGCTCCACCCATGGTGGTGGTTCTGGGGGTGGATGAGATGCAGGGGGAGGGAGTAGTGCCGGTGGAGTATATAGTGGCTGATCGGGAATCGGACTATGTGGATATCCAGGTGGAATACTCGCTGGACGGAGGGCAAAATTACAGCCCAGCCAATTTTATCGATCCTGACCGGATGGCTATCACCGAGTTTGGTAATATCCCGGAAAAGCATATTCTGGATATTCCCGCTTCTCCCGTTGGCAACACCTATTTTTTTGGCTGGCATGCCATTAGAGATCTGGGCCGGGTGGATATAGAGGAGGTGCACTTCCGCATCACTCCCAAAGACGAGCAGCAAGGCACTCCAGGAGAGATCAAATTTGTCATCAATTTAAAAGATGTTTTTACCGAACCGCTTATCGAATTTGAACTTCTGCCAGCGTTGGTTGGGCAGCAAGTTCAGGTAAATTATACTCTCAAGGATAATAGCGGAGATTTGGTTAACCTGGATGTTTACTACTCTCCAGACCAGGGAGAAACTCTAACCAGCATCACTCCCGGGCAGGGCGGGGACGGACTTTCCAATCTGCCCGCATCCCTGGAAGGAGTATCCCATAGTTTGGTTTGGGACAGTGTGGCAGATTTGGGGATCAATCGTATCTCAAATATGACTCTGGTAGCCATCCCCTCGGATGCCCAGGGAAGCGGCCAAAAAACGGCCACCAGTATTTTTAACTTGGATAACACTATCAACAGCCTGCCGGTATTGACCATAGAACTTGTAGAGGGTATTCAGAGTTTTGATATAGAAATTGGTTATAAAGTAGTAGATTTGGAGGGCGAATTGGTCTCTGTCAAAGTGGAATACTCCACTGATAACGGCCAAAGCTATCAGGTAGCCACCCCATCTCCCGATTCCACCAAAACCAAGGATATAGCCTCATCTCCTGTTGGTGAAGAGTACAAATTTATCTGGCGCTCCCATGATGATCTGGCCGACTCCTTTCAGGGAGAGGCCATAATCAGAATGACACCTTCTGATGAGCAGCAAGGGGCTGCGGTTGACAGTGAGAGTTTTGTGGTGGATAACCGGCCCAACACTCCGCCGGAAGTGATTATCACCACCCCTATCGGAGTGCTTCGAGACCGGGTGGATATAGTGTTTTACTTGAAAGATCAGGAAAGTTCCTTCGTAAATATAGATGCCTTTTACTCTTTGGATGGCGGTGTTAGTTATTTTGAAGCCTCCAGTAAGGATGGTAAAGTTACCAGCCTGGCCAGTTCTTCGGCTGGAATTTCCCATGTTTTTCAGTGGGACAGCCTCAAAGATATGGGGGAAAATTTATCCGAGGTGATTTTTAAAATTATTCCCAGAGATGCTGCCCTGGGACAGGAAACCGTTAGCGAAAATTTTACCGTAAACAACCGTATCAATACTACTCCTTCAATCACTATCGAACCTATCAGTGGTTTGCAAAAAGAGGATGTCAATTTTGGCTTTAGCGTTTTTGACGGTCAAAGTGATGAATTGTCCTGGCAGATCACCTATTCTCTGGGTGGGACCACCTTTAAATCGGCCGCCCAGGATACTCAGATCCGGTTGCCGGCCAAATTGCCCTCAGCTCCCACCGGGGTAAATATGATTTTTGTATGGAACTCCAGGGCTGATCTTGGTGAACAATTGTACCAGGGAGTTAGACTCTGTATTCAGGTTGAGGACTTGGTGAGTCAGGCTTTTAACTGCACCGTTCCTTTTACGGTTGACAACCGGCTCAACAATCCGCCCCAGGTGATTGTCACCACCCCGACCTCTCCCCAGCGGGGGCTGGTTAATATCAATTTTCAGGTAAAAGACCAGGAGGCAGACAAAGTGGATCTGGCTATGTTTTTCGCCTTTACCGACGAGCCCGACAGCAGTGCTCCCTTCTTTACTGCCCACCAGGCTAAAAGCAGCCCGCCGCTCAAAAGTTTGACAACTTCCATTGCCGGGGTAAATCACCAATATGTCTGGAACAGTTTTCATGACTTGCGACAGGAGAAATACCAACATGTGCGTTTCAAAATAGTTGCTTTTGATGGCAAGGAGTATGGTCAGGCTGCATTCAGCGGCAAATTTACAGTAGATAACGCCGGAGGAAACACTGCGCCCCAATTGACTCTCATCTATATACCCACCTCTCCGGTATCGGGTAATGTGGGTTTTAAATTCAAGTTGGAAGACAGTGAATACAGCCCCACTGAGGTGACGGTGGAGGTAAAAGAGGAGAACGGCACTTTTCAACCCGCCACTTTAGCGCCGGAAAGTAAAAGTATGAAAGAGTTGTCCTCTGCTCCGGAGCCAGATGGTGTGGAGCATATCTTCTCCTGGAACTCGGTGGCAGACTTTGGTTTACAGGGTCCAAAAAAAATAAAATTTCGCTTCACCCCCAAAGATTCCCTGTTGGGTACCAGTGTGGTGACCTCTTTGATGGAGGTGGATAACCGGCAACTGTCGCCGCCTGTTGTAACTATACAGACCCCGGCCGGGCGTCAAAGCAATCAGGTTGAGATCAATTTCACTCTAAAGGACGGTCAAAGTCACAGTGCTTTTATTCTGCCGCAATTCTCTATAGACGGTGGCGTTAGTTATATGGCTGCTACTCCGGTAGATGGCAGTGAAGATGCCTATGTTGATCAGGGACGGCTCACTTCGCCCCTGGGGATAGAGTATGTATTCAAATGGAATTCAAGCCAGGATGTGGTTAATAAGTTGGTGGATAAGGTCTATTTCCGGATAACTCCTTCTGATGCCGAATCAGCCGGAGAACCAGTAATAACCGGCGAGTTTCAGTTGGATAACCGCAAGCCCAACACCCGTCCCCGGGTAGCGGTATTTACTCCGGCCACTATTCAGCGGGATAAGGTGGAAATAGCCTATTTCTTAATTGACGATGATGATGACATTTGCTCCGTTACCGTGGATGTCTCAATAGATGGGATCAATTTCGTCCCGGCCACCAGGATAGTGGGACAGGGTGATGACCTGGACAACCTGGAGACCAGTAAAGATGGAAAAATGTATTCCTTTGTCTGGGACAGCATGGCAGACTTGGGGGCAAAGGAGGAGAGGCAGGTGGTCATTAAAATGGAGGCTTCCGATTCCGCCAGGGGAGAACCCCGGCAGACCGCTGCTTTTGCGGTGGATAATCGGGCCAACAAACCGCCTACAGTAATTATCGACCCGCCTCTGACCGGGATTTTTAGCGGTGACATTGAGGTTAAATACTTAATAAAAGATGAAACTTCCAACCTGGCCGCCATTACTGCTGAAGTAAAATCCAATGATTTTGATTACCAGCAATGCACATCCGCTGCTGACAGCGGCCCGGTAGTCCAGTTGGAATCCTCTGCAGAAGGTATAGAGCACAATTTTACCTGGGATAGCCACGGACAGGTGAACGGCAAAAGAGACGAAAACATTATCTTCAGGTTGCAGGCCAAAGATTTTGCTTCCCAGTTTGACCCCTTGCGATCTGACCTGACCGGCCCTTTTATTGTTGATAACAGTGGTACCAATACCCCGCCGGAGGTTATTATTATCAGCAGTTTTTCTGATGTTCAGGATGGCAACGTCACTTTTAAATACAAACTGAAAGATGCCCAGAGCGATCCCTTGAGTGTGAAGGTGGAATTCAGGATTGAAACCGAAACCGACTACTCCCTGGCCAGTGTGGCTCCGGGACAGGAACAGCAGTCAGCGGTCACCAATCTAACCTCCTCTCCTCAGGGCGAAGAGCACACCTTTGTGTGGAATTCTTTACAGGATTTGGGCTTAATCGGCCGTACCGGTGTCTATTTGCAAATAACTCCTACAGACATTGTTGATGGTTCAAGCAGTGAATCAGAACTATTTTTTATTGATAATTCAGGCCTGGCCACTCCGGTTATCCAGGTGGAAAATTTATTTGGAAAACAACGGGGCAAAGTAAAAATAGATTACAACCTGAAAGAGAAAAGCAGTACCCGGGCAGATATATTCGTGGAGTACAGCCTTGACGGCCAAACCTATTTTCCCGCTGCCATGGCCGAGGAGTGTGAGGGTAACAGCGAATTGGCCACCTCTGCCGAGGGAGTAAAACATAATTTTATCTGGGACAGTTTTGTGGATCTGGAGTATAGGCACTTCAACTCTGTTACTTTGCGGTTAACACCCTTTACCAAAGAGGCCACTGGTTTGGCAGTCACCCTTGCCCCCTTTGAATTAGACAACATAAACACTCCGCCTCAGGTGGTAATAAAAGGTCCTGTGGGTGAATTAAAGGGGAGAATTAAATTTGAATACACCGTAATAGATGCTGAGAGCGATCCCGTGAACCTGGCGGTTTCCTTTGTCACCATGCCGGTTAATGAAGGGGATGATTTTAGCGGACTTACCCTGGCTGATGACAGTCCAAAGATAGAGGGGGTGGCATCCTCTCCCCAGGGAAAGGATCACCATTTTATCTGGAACAGCAAAAAAGATATAGATGGATTTGAATTCAAGGTAATGATCAAAATTAAACCCAATGATGAGGCGGAAGGTAAAGAGGTCTTATCAGATGAATTCGATATTGATAATCGCAATCCCCGGGTGTCTGTGGCCAGTGTAACGGCTCCAACCGGGCTTACCAGCGGCAATATTGAGATCAACTTTACCCTTACTGCTCCGGAGGCAACTAGTAGCAGTATTGAGGTTTACTATATATATGATGAAAAAGATGGTACTATAGAGATCGATAATGATGGAGGTGAGGTTCCGGACTCTGTTCTGCAAGACGCCGGAGTTGGAGAGCAACCCGATGGTGGAGAGACAAATGCCAAAACCAGAGTGTTGGCCACTGTGGTTAACGAAGCCCAGACCGTTTTTAATTTGACCGCTACTCCTGGAGGGAGCCTACACACCGTCAAATGGGATTCAGCCAAAGATTTTCCCGATACCTGTTATACCGATGTGCAGATAGAGATAGTCCCCTTTAATCCGGCCTTTGGTGATAGCGGGGCATCCAATTTGTTTACCGTAAATAACTCCAGAGAGGCATGTAAGTGATGATAAATTACCAAAAGTATAAAAATATTAGACCCAGGTGGATATCTAAGATAGGGGGAGTGTCGGTAATACTTTTTTCCCTAATGCTGTTTGGCTGCGGTGCGTCCAACTCCTTTCAGCAGGCTGGGAGAGATAAAGACGATTCTTCAGGTAAAAAAGAGGATCCGCTTAAAAAAATTACCGGAATCGTAGCCCAACGAAAAGCGATATATAATCTCAATAAGTTGCAAAGTGAGGAGTTAAAATATAATCCACCTACTCCGGATGACAGTTATTTTCTACGCCGTATGAAAAATCTCAGAGAGATGGCTGATATAGAAAAAATTGAGCGGCAAGATCGACTTCGGGCCGATTTGCAGGCCATGGGTAAACGGGAACTCTTTGGCATTGTCAATGAATCCACCAAAATAGAAAAACTCCAGGGCAATAAACGAGCCGCTCTTATTAATTCCGGTCCCGCCTATTTTCAAGATGACAATGGTAAATGGAAAGAGATCGAGCCCAATTTTAGTCTCTATAAACCTAAAAAAATAACTGAAAAAAATTATAAGTACGCCTCTCTGAACAATGGGACGAAAATTCTAATGGCTGCTCAAAGCGGTACCGTTCAAACCATATCTCTGCAGAAGCGCGGAGAAAAACCTCTGCAATGGGGAGCCAAAAAAATGGGGGCGGTGGATCAAATGGGGCAGGTTTTATGGCAGAAAGATGCCCAGAAAACTGATGGAGAATTGACCAAATTTGACTGGCGTCAACGGGGACCAAAATTTGGCGAAGGGATAAGCAATCCAGAGGACAACATGAGCCTGGAGCAGGGACAGTCTCTGGTGGAAACCCGCCTGCTCTATCGGAATATTTTCCCCCAAGTGGATGAGGAGTATCTGCCGGGCAATAACAATGTAAAGCATAACCTTATTCTCCACTTTGCACCTGCCGATATTAAACCGGGAGAGTATCTGTATCTGGAGTCCCATCTAAAAACCTCTTTGGACCTGCTGGCAGACGGCAAGCAGGTGGGCACGGAGGAGATAGAAGCCCGTTTTTTAGAGTTTGTTGACCGGAAGGGTAACACTATCTATTATGTTACTCCTCCTAAAATCTATGAGCAGAAAGATTTTGGCACTTTTGCCATGGGTAAACAAAGAGTATCCAGGCAAGGCGATTTCTATGTAATTAAAACTTTGGTTTTGGCCGATTGGCTTTTGGAGAAAGAGCGCAATTACCCGGTGGTAATTGATCCCTCTCCCGCCTATTTTGACAGTAACTGGGGCTGGCAGGTTGGCGGCAATGAGGACCTCAGTTGCAGGCGGTGGGGTTGCACTAAGCATTTTGTTGTAAAATGGGAATATTACCGGAGTCCGGCTGGCAATTGGATGGGAGTATATGAGTCTTTTCATAGCAAATGGTACGATATTTTTCGTTGGTGTAAAACCTGCGATGGTGAACGTTACCGGATGATAAGTCGTTACGACACCGGCTGGTTGACCGGTCAGCATCCTAAAAGTATTGATGAGGTGCAGGTCAGTTATTATGCCTGGAATATCAAGGGAAATGCCCATCTCTACATCAGGGAAATAAACACCAACCCTGTTCATATGGGGAGGCATGACAAATACCACCATATAGGTGGACAGACACTTTATCACCAACGCTGGGCGCCAGGTTATTACAATAATTATACCGACTTAGGCGGACAAGCCCGAGCGCAGTTGCTTTCCCTGCTGGGGCAGCGCTGGTTTGCCCTGGGCTGGCACATAAATGAAGGCGGCAACAGAGGCTACGCTATTCATTATCCCAGACTTAGAGTTTCTTATACCTTACCAAACAAAAATCCTTCTACGCCCACACATCATAGTCCTGGCAACTACAGTTGGACCACAGATCGTACCCCTCAACTCTGTGTCAAAGTTAGCGATCCGGACGGCAACAAAGTGCGGGCGCGTTTCAATCTAAACGGAGATGAGTTTTGGGGCAACTGGGTAGGGAGCGGCCAGGTATCATGCGCTGATGCCAATCAAACCGGGAGCCATTCCGATAGAGGCAGCAAATACAACTGGCGGGCTTACGCCTATGATGATCAGGGTGCTACCAGTGGCTGGAGCGGTTGGTGGTATGTTGGCATAGATGGCTCCGCACCTAACAACTTCAACAGTTGGTGGGACCATTACCACCGCAATTATGGCGGCGTCAAGTATAATCACGATAGAGACAAATTACTGGTCAAATGGGATTCTGCCGACGAGCCTCACAGCGGAATCAGCCACTACGAGGTGGCTTTAGGCCGGTGGCCCGACTGTACCAATGGGGAAGGCATACTCAATATGCGCGGCGCCAGGAGTTATTGGTACCGCCGCGGCATGAAAGACGGCGATGCTTATCGTTTTTGTGTACGGGCCAAGAATAATGCTGGTCTTTTTTCCAATGTGATGCAAAGCGATAAATTGATCATCGATGCTAGTGCACCCAGAGCCCAACTTAGCGCCTATCCCGCAGTTCACAACAGCAGATCTAATTTGGTGGCCAATTGGGACTCTCTAGATGATCACAGTGGTATAGAATATGCTCGTTACGCCATTGGCACCTGCCCCAACTGCCCCAACGTAGTCAATTGGCGAGATGCGCTGGCATCGTACCGAAATTCTAGCGGCACCCGTATCTATGGCAGAATTAATCATTCCGGTCTGAACCTTAACAACGAGACTTTTTACTTCATCTCCTTACAAGTAAAGAACAAGGCCGGGCACGTTAGCCAGACCACCACTACACCTATTTTGATTTTTGCAAATCCGCCAGCAGTTTCTATTGCTCCCGCATCGCCATACTCCAACCAAAATCTGACCTTGCGCTACCACAATATTAATCCCTCGGCATACAGCATCAAATGGTATAGAAACGGCAGTCATCTTCCCGGGCAGGATAACCAAAATCCTTTGCCCTCTTCGGAAACTTCGCCCGGCCAAATCATCAAGGCTGAATTTTATCCCCGGTACTACAAAGATGGCCGGACCTACGTAGGATCAACAGCCAGCGTTTCGGTAACCATCAGGAATCGAACACCCAACACTCCGGATCAACTCAGCCCCTGCTCATCCAGCCATTGGTATAATACACCCTGGCACAACCTGCGAGCCCGGATGGTAGATGGTGACAGCGATCGAGCCTATGGCATATTTGACGGTGGTTTCAAGCAGGCTGGCCGTTATGGCCCCCACCGTTCTGGCGGATGGGCTAACTCCGGCTCACACAGTTACCTGAAAAACGTAAAGTTTAACAATGATGGCATAGGTGACAACGGCGTCAACAAATTCCGGGTCTATGGCCGGGACAGCAACAACTCCAACTCCAGATGGAGCGGCTGGTGTACAGTTAAAGTGGATGCCAAAACTCCCGGCATTACCAGTTTTAGTTTGCCCACCTATCTTAGAGCCGACCAATCGGTACAAGGTACCTGGAACGTCAATGTGGGGCCTTCCGGATTGTTGCGCTACCGGTATAACCTCCAGCGCAACAACTCCTCTGAACCACCTTTGGGCTGGTACTCTGATATCAGCACCAGAAACTATGTGGATATTGGCGATCGTTCCAGTTATGGCACCAATGACAAACTCTATCTCTGGGTAAGAGCCCAGAGTAAATCTGGTCTCTGGTCTAGCGGCGAAAAGCGGATAGTAACCGTGGATAAACATGCTCCCAATGCCGTTGGTTGGGTAAAGGACGAAGGTACCTATACCAGGAGCACCTCTCAATTGAAGTTTTGGTGGGCCACCGCCGGCGATCATGGCAGCGGCGTCAATCTTTACCAATACGCGGTGGGCACCTCAAAAGGCGCCACCAATGTGCGGGGATGGACCAATGTGGGCACTGCCACCAGCGTAACTGTCTCTTCCATAAAGATGTCCAGCGGCACTACCTACTACATTTCGGTGCGGGCCATTGACAACGCCGGCAACGTAGGTTCGGTGCTCTCATCTAACGGCATTAAAGTTGATACCACAGCACCTTCCATACCATCTGTGACTGACCAGGGTTCCTTAACCACCTCTAAAGATTTATCCGCTACCTGGCCCCATGCCAGCGATTCTGAATCGGGAATAGCGGAATATCACTGCTCAGTCGGCACTAACAAGATTGCCGGTAATTACTCAGGACGGGCAGATTCCCGCAATATTAGAGCTCTCGCTTCGGTGGGCCGGGGAACAACCTGCCGGGCAAACAATTTGTCTTTGGTTCACAACCAGGTTTATTATTTCCATGTCTACGCCCGTAACAATGCCGGCGCCTGGAGCCGGGGGGGAGTTTCCAACGGGATCAGGACCGATTTTTCAGCCCCGGATAAACCGGCGGTTTCTGACGAGGGTGATTATTCTACCAACGCCAGCAACCTGACTGCCACCTGGACGGCAGCGAGCGAAGATGCCTCCTCTATTAGCCAATACGCCTGCTATATCGGGATCACCAACCGCTCCATCTCCTATAATGACGTTGCCAGAAGCCTCACCTTTTTGAGCACTCATACCGCTAATAGCCGTTCCTGCAGTACCAGCGGCAAGTTTACCGCTAAAAACGGGAATAGATACTATTTTCACATCTATGCCAAAAACAGTGTGGGGCTCTGGAGTGCCTCCGGGATCTCTAATGGTATTTTAATAGATACCACTGCCCCATCGGTGCCAGCGGTATCTGATAGCGGCACCTATACCACTGACCATACCACGTTATTTGCTAGTTGGTCATCCGCTTCTGATTCCCAGTCGGGAATTGCCCAATATGCCTGCTCTCTGGGCACCAGCAATACCACTGGTAATTTTCCCGGCAACAGCGGTTCCAAAAACATCAAACCGGTTCAATATGTTTCGGAAAATACCACCAGGTGTAATTTTTCCGGATTGAACTTACAGAACAGTACTAATTACTATGTTCATGTGTACGCTAAAAACCACGCCGGTCTATGGAGCCGGGCCGGGGTTTCCAATGGCATCAAGGTGGATCGCAATTCGCCTACTGCGCCTAAAAATGTCCGCGACCAGGGCGCCTATATCGCTTCCAGCACCATCAAAGCCTTTTGGGATGCAGCGGTTGATAACGAATCGGGGATTGCTTTGTACGCCTGTTCAGTGGGCACTGGCAATTCCCCCGGCGCTTATCCGGGCGCTGAATCCAGCAAAAATGTAATGGGGACTAAACAACTGGGCGCCAATATCAGGGAGTGTGTATGCAATGCCAGTTTGCGCAACAATACCACCTACTACTTTCATATTTACGCTCGTGACAATAGCGGCAGATGGAGCCAGGTGGCAGTGACAGACGGGATTAAAGTGGATAACTCTCCGCCTTCAAAACCAATTGTCAACGATCATGGTACTTATACCTCCAGCAGCACATCCTTGAGCGGCACCTGGTCTGCAGTTTCAAATAATGAATCGGGGATTAGCCAGTTCGCCTGTTCAATTGGCACCAGCGGTATCTCCCGTATCTATTCTGGCCGGGCAGATTCCAAAAACATAATGGGGCTTATTACGGTTCACAGCAGCACCACAAATTGCCAGAGCACCAGCCTTAATTTACAGCACAATACCACCTACTATTTTCACGTATACTCTCAAAACAATCTGGGGAAATGGAGCGCTGCCGGGGTTTCCAACGGGATAAAAACCGATTTTACCGCCCCTTCTAGCCCCGCAGTATACGACCAGGGGCAATACACAACCAGTAAAAACAGTCTTTCTGCCTCCTGGTCACCTGCTTCTGATAATGAATCCGGAGTTACGCAGTATGCCTGTTCTATCGGCACCAGTAACAGTGCCGGGGCTTTTCCCGGCAGTGCCAACTCCAAGAACACCATGGATATCAAATTTTATGGCGCTAAGGATAGAAAATGTATTGGCAATGGTGCGAATTTAACCACTGGCGAGACCTATTACTTTCATCTATATGCTAAAAACGGGGCCGGCGTGTGGAGTTCAGCCGGAGTTTCCGATGGTATTATGGTGGATTTTACTGCTCCTGGTAAACCTGCAGTGACTGATCAGGGCGCCTATATTGGAAACACCAGCACTTTGAGCGCCTCCTGGACACCAGCGGAGGAAAAAGAATCGCCAATAGCACAGTATGCTTGTTCCATCGGTACCAGCAACCGGACTGGCAATTACAGTAACGGTTCCTTTGGGCGTTCTGACTCCAGAAATGTAATGGGGATCAAATACTATGGCGCCAGTGACCGCAATTGTACTGGCAGCGGGCTGAATCTTTCTAACAACACCACCTATTACTTTCATATATATGCCAAGAACCAGGCCGGACTCTGGAGTCCGGCTGGAGTATCCAACGGTATAAAGGCGGACCTAAATCCCCCTGCGATTCCCAAAGTCCGGCCAAATATCTCTGTTGCTGGAAATAACAGTAGTTTGGCTGCCAGTTGGGATGCTTCAAAAGATAGTGAAAGCGGTATAAATGGTTATGCTTGCTCCATTGGTACTAGCAGCAGTTCCGGTGCCTACTCTGGTTTCTCTTTGGCTAAAAATATAATGGGGATAAAATCCTACAACTCCAATGACCGGAAATGTACTTCCTCGGCACTCAACCTGTCCCATAACACCAACTACTATTTCCACATCTATGCCAAAGATATGGTTGGTAACTGGAGCAAGTCCGGAGTTAGTGCAGCCATAAAAACCGATTTTACTCCCCCTACCATTCCTATCGTGGTGATTGATGCGGAGAAGAAATTTAAAAGCCGCCATTATAGCACTAAAAATATCATCAAAGCCAACTGGGCACCGGTTTCTGAACCAGAATCTGAGTTGGTCCAATACGCTTGTTCCATTGGTACCAGCCCTGTTTCTGGCGAATATCCCGGCAGCTCCGAATCTAAAAATATTATGGGGCTCAGTATGCGCAAGTCCATAATCAAAAGCTGTATTGGTAAAGGATTAAGGTTTACCAATGGCGGCACCTACTATTTCCATGTTTATGCAAAAAACAGTGTTGGTCTATGGAGTAAAGCCGGAGTATCCAATGGCATTAAATACGATGCTACTCCACCGAGAAAACCGAAGATTTTGGTTGGTAAACGTTTCACTTCCAGTAAAACCGGCCTTAAGGTTTTATGGACCAAGGCGGAAGATAAAGAATCGGGAATTGCCCAATACGCCTGTTCAGTGGGTAACTCCAGTGTGGCCGGTACCTATCCGGGCCAGGCCGGCGCCTTTAATGTTAAGGCAATGCAATACCTTGGTCCCGATGCTACTGGCTGTTCCGGTACGGAACTAGACGATGACACTACCTACTATTTTCATGTTTATGCTGAAAATGAAGCGGGGATTTGGTCAACTGCGGAGGTAAGTCCACCTATCCAGACCGATTGGACGCCCCCATCCACGCCAATCGTTACTGACAGTGGCAACTACACTGTAAGCAATGATAGTTTGACTGCTTTTTGGAGCGGTTCGGTTGACGATGAATCCACGGTGGTCAGATATGCCTGTTCCATAGGTACCGAAAGCACCCCTGGTGATTATCCCGGCAATGCTAACAGCCAGGATGTGATGGAGTTAAAAGGGTATGATCCCAGCCAAACCTCTTGCCAGGGTACTGGATTGAATCTGCAAAGTGGCACTACCTATTATTTTCACATCTATGCCCTAAACGGAGCCGGCCTTAGTACCCAGGCCGGCGTTTCAGATGGGATTAAGGTGGATCACACCGCTCCTTCATTACCAATTGTATCTGACCAGGGAGATTACAGTAAAAACCAGTCAGAATTGAAAGCCACCTGGACTGCTAGTAGTGATCCCGAATCAGATATCAACCAATACAAATGTTCAATAGGTACCGATAGTATATCTGGTACCTATGACGGTTTAGCCAACAGTAAAAATACCATGGCTCTAAAGAGTTTCACCTCTACCAGCCGGGAGTGTATTGGCAGTAGTCTGGCTCTGCAACATAACAGTAGATACTATTTTCATCTATATGCCCGTAACCGGGCTGGCTTGTGGAGTAAGGCCGGGGTTTCCAATGGTATTCTAATGGACTTTTATCCTCCGGCTAAGCCAATGGTTACGGTTATAAAAGGTGATAAACCCACCTATTACCAGGTTGGCAAAGGTGTATATTATACTGCCAGTGAAAACAGTTTAGAGGCTGCCTGGACAGGCGCCCAGGATGATGAATCCGGGATCACTCAGTATGCCTGTTCCATTGGTGAGAGCAGTCTTTCCCGGCATTTTCCGGGAGATGTTGCCTCCAGAAATGTGATGGATCTAAAATATGTTGATAGCACTGCTGCAAATTGTGTGGGAACAGATCTCATTTTACAACACAACAAGCGCTATTATTTTCACATTTATGCTAAAAACGGAGCCAACGGCTGGAGTGCGGCCGGAGTTTCAGAGGCTATTTTAGTGGATCACGAAACCTCAACTGCTCCAACGGTAACCGATAGAGGAATAATCGTGGACAGCCGGCACATGACCGCCAGTCTAACCCGGTTAGGGGCGATCTTTTCCGAGTCCATTGATAATGAAACCGGCGTAATTCAATATGCTTGCTCCATAGGCAGCAGAGATGACGTTGGAGCCTATCCAGGTTCCATCTATAGCCGGGATATCATGGATATCAAATTTTACAGTGCCGATATACGAAAATGTTGGGGCTATAACTTACCTCTTAAACACAATACCACCTACTATTTTCATATTTATGCCAAAAATGGAGCCGGCACCTGGAGTTTGGCAGGGGTCAGCCAGGGCACTACTACAGATCACACTGCTCCAGACGCTTCTACGATCAGCGATACCGGCCGTTTTACCTCCAACTCCTCCACTATTTCTGCTCAGTGGGATGCGGCCTCAGATCCGGAATCCGGTATTAAGTCTTATGCCTGCTCTATAGGCACTGACAAAACTGCAGGAACCTATTCAGGCACTGCTGACAGCAAAAATACCATGGGGATGAAATACTATGGTTCCTCTTCCAGAAATTGTAGCCCTTCCAGCCTGAACTTGCAGCACAACACCACTTACTATTTTCACCTGTATGCTAGAAACAGGGTTGAAACCTGGAGTTCGGCCGGAGTAACTGATGGAATTCTGTACGATGCTACGCCGGCTAAAAAGCCGATTATTACTGACCAGGGTATCTATTCCGCCAACAAAGATAGCTTGCGAGCCTCCTGGAGCGGTGCTGAAGATTTAGAATCCGGAGTAGTGGAGTATGCTTGCAGTATTGGCACCAGCAGTCGTTCAAAAGTTTATCCTGGAGATGATTCCAGTCAAAATTTGATGCAGCTTAAATCAGTAGGCTTGCAACAAGAGTGCCTTGATTTGGAGTTGTCCATTGAAGATAAAAATAAATACTATTTTCATCTGTATGTGAAAAATGGCGCTGGAACGTGGAGTACCGGAGCGGTTTCCAATGGAATAACTATTGATCACACTCCGCCTGAAACTCCGCAGGTTATATTTGACCTTTTTGATCATGAGTTTCAATATGGTAAATACGATGGGCAAGAAGACCTTTATGCTAATCAGCAATACCAAGATTATCTCCATTTTTCCTGGGAGGAGCCAACTGATCCAGAGTCTGGAGTGAGTAAAATTCAATATGCTCTGTTTACCAAAGATGATCAAGTTGTCTATGACTGGCGGGAAGTTGTGGGTTCTAACAGAGAGAGAGTATTGCCCAATCTTAATCTAAATCACAATTCGGAGTATTTGGTAAAAGTCAAATTCAAAAACGGAGCCGGTCTTTGGAGTCAAGAGGGCGTAAGCAAATTATTGCTTATCGATCTACAAGAATTTACTTCCGGAACTGTATCTATCGATAGTGTGTACACTAATAGTGCTGGTTTGTCTTATATCAATGATTCATCAGTAATACGAGCTTCCTGGAGCGGTTTTAATGATCCCCAGTCAGGCATCTACAACTATCTTTACTCTATTGGTTTTCCGGCCGGGGAACCCTCCAAACTGACCTGGAAAGATGCTGGCGCTATAACCAACAACAGAGAACACAATTTGGGTGACCTCCAATTAGTTCACAACCAGAACTACTTTTTTAATGTCAAGGCCCGGAACCAGGCCGGTACCTACAGCCAGATCTCTTCAGATCAGGTTAGGGTGGATATTTTACCACCCTCCTCCACGGAGGTTACAGTTACCTATCCAGCCGGCGTATTTACTTCTGAGACCACGGTTTTATCTGCCGCCTGGAGTGCTTTTTCTGAGGAGGCTGGTGAATCGGGCATCAAGGGTTACTTTTACCGGGTGGTGCAAGGCCAGGAGCTGGGAGGGAATTTCAGTATCATCACTTACCTGACTCCTT
>CAZTWC010000004.1:0-28019 GCA_964617105.1 uncultured Myxococcia bacterium | reverse complement strand
CAAAGTCGTCAAGTAGAGGCGGCTATTACTTCACCCACTCTCCAACATGGTAAGAGATATTATATGCTGGTCAAAGCCCGGGATCATGTTGGCAACGAAAATACCGGCAACTTCCATCATGGAGTTGGAGTGACGGTGGATACTACTAAGCCAAATGGCAACAATGTGATGGTGCAAGTTAACGACTCCATCCAGGATGATATTAATTATACAGCTTTGCCACCGGGTAAAAGCGGCAAGATTTCCCTGAACTGGGATCCTTTCTTAGAGGATATTTCCCAGGTGACCAATTACTATTACCAGATAGAGAGAGTGGATGATTCCGAGGTGGTTACTTTAGGTGAACAGGTTTGGCGCGATGTAGTTTTGGCTCGCAGCGTCACATCGGTGGAAAGTGTAAACCTGGAATCTGGAAAGCGCTACCGGGCCAGGGTTAAGGCGGTGAACAATTCTCTGGACAGAGATGGCAAAGGGCTTGAATCGATAGTGTCAAGCCCGGTTTTTCTGGTGGATTTCACTCCACCTGATCAGATATCGGCCCAGGTTTCAGACAAATATAACCTGTCCAATACACTTTCTTGCCTGGCCAGTGCAAAGGATCAAGAGGGAACACCGATTCACAAGTTTCGTTTTGTGGTCAAGAAGTTCAATGAGAGTGGCGGCAACACCTGTGACAACATCAGTCAGGAAGATTGGCAGCCGACCGCAGAAGGCCTTGAAACCAGCGGCGCTTCAATTATATTGGAGAGTAAACTCCCTGCGGACGACACGCCTTTTGATGAATATTATTTCTGTGTGCAGGCTCAGAACAAAACCGGGGTAGGGTGGAGTGACTCCGTTCGCAGTGAAAATATTAAAGATTGTCAGGCTGAACTATACGCCGATTTTTGGCAGGAGGATTTCAATCTCTCCGACACGCCCGATTTTGCCGGCAGCAGTTCAAAATGGCAAAACGGTTACAGCCTGGATGGGTGGAGCACCAAGAATATCTCTGGCGTGATTCCCCTGACTAGCGTCAAAGACATTGGGGCTGACCTGGAAAAACCCTATGGAGAGGATACTCCTAAGGACAACTATCTGGTCAGCGGTAACAGCAATTGGCACAATTATGTGTTTACCGGCCGTTATCGTAACCTTGATAAGGGCGCAGTCGGATTTGTATTCAGGTATAAGGACCAGAAAAATTTCTACCTCTTCTACCAGAGTATTCAAACCGGTCCTCCAGAGCAAGGTAAATTGGTGACTACACCCGGTTCCCGGCTGATCAAGGTGAAGGATGGCGTGCCTGAGATATTGGCAAAAAGTTCTACCACTTACTCGCCAGGCAGCCAATGGCATCTGGTTCGGATAGAAGTGGATGGAAAGAACATCCGTACTTTCCTTTGGGATGATGCTGACCGCGGCTATGCGGAAACTGATCTGCTGTTTCAGGTTTGGGACGGGAATTCCATAGAAGAGGGTAAGGTAGGTGTCTATTCTTATGATAACAGCGGCGTAGTTTTTGACCAATTAGTGGTAGATTTATTTGAAGGTTTTGCCCGGGTCACAGTGGATGGCCGGGATCATCCTTTTTCCTGGCAGTTGGCTCAAAATACTTACCGCGGCCAAAAAGAGTTTCAATTGATCAAGGGAGCCTACAATTTGGCTTTCAACTGTGTAAGCCAGGGGTTGGTCAAAGTCGATTTCTGTGGAGAAGCGGATCTAAGTACTTTAACTAAAGACCCGGATCTTTTAATAGTTAAAAAAGAGACTGATTCTTTCGGTGATTATCATCTGGTCACTATCACGTCCAGGGGAAGCGACCGTACTATGTGCAAGAAGGCATTGACTGCGGAAATAGCCAGTAATATAGAGATGGATGATAAAATCTCTGAAGATCAAACCGGGGCGGTTTTTTCAGGTGAATTTAATGGCAGTGGCGCCAGCCAAGAGAAGGCCTGTTTGGCTGAGACCGGAGTCTGCCCTGGAGATAACTCTTTATCAGCCCAGGTGCAGGGTTATCCTTTGGCTGCTCCTTTGGAGTATATAAGCAGTTTTTCTCCACAAAAAGCGGTGTCACAGGGCAACAGGATTTTGGTGGGCGCCGGACAGGAGTATATTTTGCAGGCTCCGCTGGTGAAGGGCGCCACTTACAACTGGAAATTGGATATCTCCCGGCCGGGAGAAAGCCGGCGGATATTGGCCAGGGCGCCTTTAGTGCCCTCTTTCTTTGAGGCCGGTTTTCAGGCTATGGTCAATGGTAGCATCGTGATGACCGGGCAAACAGCGGTAGAGGTGGTAGCCAGCCGGCCGCTATTCAGTATAAAAGAGAGGATTTTACCCTATCCCTTTGTATGGCCGTTGAATATCGATCAAAAATACAGTGAAGAGATTGGTCAGCAAAAGGGCTCTTATTACTTGTCAACTCTCCTGGTGCAACGTTTGTTGACAATATCTGGAGTATTATTAAGTAGTGTGGAAGCAGAAGAGGAGAACCGTAATGCGGCCATGGAAAAATTTACCGCTATCCCCTTTACCGGTCAAATCGATGAAGGTTCGTTGAGAGTAAATGGCCCTGGTAAGTCATGCCTGCTGGCAGAAGTAACCGCTCAGGGCACGGTGGTGGCCAGGCCAGTCAATTATCTGGTGGTGGCGGTTCCCTTACTGCAGGCGATCTCAATTGGTGATGGGAATACCGGATTTGTACCCCAGCACTATCTGCTCTTTCGTCCTCGGGATGGTTGGCGTTTTGGCCGCCGATACATAGTGGCTCTTAACGACAATCTTGAAATAGTTAAGGGATTGCCGGTAGAAAAAAGTTATGCTCTAAGCACAGGTACCAATGTTCAAAAAGACTCGTTGACAAAATATAATCCGGACCTGGCCCGTCACCTGGACAAATTGATAACTAGTCTGAATGATCCCGATTTTGTTAGAAACAATGTGGTTATAATTTATGATTTTGAGGTTTTAAATGATTAGGAATAAGTTTCCATTTTTAGTTACAACCGGTTTACTCTTTGTTCTTATGCTTTTTGCCATGGGTTGCGGTGATGATGATAAGAAGAAAAAAATTGAGTATGAGTGCCAGATCTCTTCCGACTGTTTGGAAGGGAAGAGATGTATTAGCGGCAAATGTATCATTTTTTCTGATATCGAAGTTCCTGATAACGGGGAAGAAATCATAGATGCAGAAGTGGACGGTGGATACGATGAGGTAAGTGATCCAGATGACCCCGATGCTGGCGAAGAGATTGCCGGAACTGAGGACGATGGAGGCCTGGAGGATAAAACCGATGGCCCCAAAGTAAACACTCCCCCGCAAATCATAGACTTAATAACTCCAACCGGGGCGCAAAAAGGAGATATATCCATAAGCATGAAACTGCTGGATTTGGAGTTTGATTATGCTCGGTTGGAGCCCTATTTCAGCATTGACAACGGTAAAACTTATAAAACGGCCCGACCCCTGGAAAATATGTCTCAGCCCATATCGACTTCTCCCCAGGGGCAGCAGTTTATATTTAAATGGAATTCTTTTCACGACCTGGGTAATTTTGAGGGCAAAGTGAAGATGAAATTCAAACCGTTTGATTTTGCTGATCCAAACATTGCCGGTCCGGAGAAAGAGAGTGGAGAATTTCAGTTAGAGAACTCTAAAATTTCACCGCCCACCGTGGAGTTGGATACTCCCCAGCAGACGGTAAAAGACACAGTGAAGATAACTTACCGGATCAAGGATGACCAGGGGGACCAGGCCAGGATTCTGGTAAAATTTGCCGTAGGAGAAAATGGTATTTTCTATCCAGCCACTCTTACTCAGGACAGCGTAACTGAAAATATCAGCACTGCACCTACCTTCAAAAACAACACCTTTAAATGGGACTCGATGGCTGATATTAAAATAGATGCCGATAAAGTGCGGCTGAGTATTACTCCGAAAGACACCCACCAGGGCAAAGAGGTGGAGAGCGGTTTTTTTCAAGTTAAAAACAAGCCCCTGAAAACTCCTCCAAAAGTGGTGGAGGTCAAGGTGCCCCGGGGTGAATTGACTGGCCAGGTGCCCATCACCTTTAAATTGCAGGACTTAGAGAGTGATCCGGTAAATATAGAGGTGGAGTATTCCCTTTACCTGTTAAAAGACTATAAAAAAGCCACCCTGGTAATTGGTAAGGACCAGGTTAGCGGCCTGCAGTCCTCTCCGGCCGGTACTTTGTACCAGGTGGTTTGGGATAGCCATGTTGACACGGGAGATATTCTGGTTCAGGAGGCTAGTTTGAGGATTATTCCCTATGATTCAGCCAAAGGGATAGCCGGTTATTCCACCATTTTTGTTCTGGATAACGCTAAAAATAAGCCCCCGCTGATAACGATTTCAACTCCACAAGGAGTAGGAGCAAGGCGGGATATTATCGAGTTAGAAACTATAGTGTCAGACTATGAATCTGATCCAGTAAAACTTTTTTTCCAATACTCAATCGACAATGGAAAGACTTTTCAAAACTTGACCCTTACCTCTGATAGTGTTAACCAAAATTTGGCCACCTCAAAAACCGGCATAAAACACCAGGTAAAGTGGGATTCCAGTAAAGATATCACCAAGAACGCCACTGTTATTGTTAAGTGCTGGGCTCAAGACGCGGCTGCTGGTTCAGCCGCTTTAACCAGTGCTTTTGCGGTTGACAACACTCCTATCAATACTCCGCCCTCTATAAACATAAGCCAACAGATGGAGGGTATTTTTAGCAATACTGTAGATATTCCTTTTGTGTTGCAAGATAGGGACCAGGAAACTCTGACCATGACCTATAAATACTCCACTGACGGGGTTTTGTATAATGATTCCACTCCAGCCCAAGGAAGCGCGGCCTCTCTGTTGGCTGCCGCTGCCACTGGAAAGATTTATACCTTTAAATGGGATTCTTTGACCGATTTGGGCAAAAAACGGGAGGAAACTGTTAGGTTTAAGATAACTGTTTCTGATTCCTCGGACAAAGTCAGTCAGGAAGCAGGTCCTTTTGTGGTTGATAACAGCGAGCAAAATTCGCTCCCTATAGCGATTATCCTGTCCCATGAAAAAGTGAACAGCGATGGAATCAAAGTGATTCATTACCGTTTATACGATCGGGAGTCAGATCCCTTGAGCATGGAGGGCCAATATAGCGATGGCACGGTTGACCACAACCAAAATCTGGTTTTCAAACCCGCCACCGGAGGTACCCATCCTGTTTACGGTGTAACCGCCACAACCAATTTATTCAGCACCCCTTCCGGTACTGACAACACTTTTTCCTGGAATATTTTCAACGACCTGGGCGGTGGTATATACAACAACCTCCGTTTTCGAATAACTCCTAAAGATAGCCAAACTGGAGCGGCAGCAGAAAGCGATACTTTTAGCGTGGATATGAGCCAGTTTAACCAGCCGCCCTCAATTAGTATCCAACAGGTTCAACAATTGGCTGATAAAAATGTGGAGATAAAATATACCCTGTTTAATCCCTACTCTACCAAATCGGACCTGGAAATATACTATATACGTAAAAACAGCGGGCACCGGGGAGTATGCACTGCAGCGGCGGGAAGTGGGGTGAAAACCGACTTGGCAACCTCTCCCCAGGGCATCAGTTACACCTTCTTATGGGATGCGAAAAAGGACCTTCCGGCCGCCCAGGAAGAGGTCAGTATCGAAATAATGCTTACCAAACCTCCTCTGGATGTAAAAAACCAGAGTCAGGTGTTTTTCATAGATACCCGGGACAATTTACCGCCCCAGGTAAAGTTGGATGATTTACCCTGTTCTTCATTGGCTGGTCAAGTGGAGATACCAGTGACTATTTTTGACCAGGAGTCAAATCAGGTATCATTGAGCGTTAAGTATAGCCTGGATAAACAAAATTGGCTGGATATCACTCCTGCCAACACTTCCGATGATATATCCAACCTGAGTGCCACACCTCAGGGACTCAAGCACCTGGTGGTTTGGGATACCCTGCTTGACCTGGCTGACAGCCAGAATTCGGCCCAGGAGGTGCAATTAAAGTTTTCTCCTCAGGATCACCTGGCCTCAGGTAGTACCAGGGAGATCTCTTTAACGGTGGATAACCGGCCCAATACCAAGGTAACTGCCTTTATAGACAGTGTAACAATAAATCAGCAGGGACTGGCTGAAATCAAGTATTATTTGGAGGACCAGGAGGAGCAAAAATGTTGTGTAAAGTTGGAATACCTGTTGCCCGGCGGTCCAACCATAGAGTTCAGCTATGCCTTGCCTGCCAAGGATACGGTTATATCCGATTTACAGTCCAGCAAAGCGGGACAGGCGTCCATTTACCACACCTTTCTATGGGATGCGGGAAGATATTTACCTCCGGGTAGCGGACAGGTAACTCTAAAACTGACCCCTTTTGATGTGGAGGAGGGAATAGTTGCTGAAAAATCTACCATCCTGCAGGTTTCTCCCAATCAGGTGCCAATAATCGAGGTGGATCAAGTCACCAGCCCTCTCCGGGGAAAAGTGGAGATAAAGTTTTCTCTATCCGATGGAGATGGGGACAACTTGACAGCGCTCTTTGAATACAGCCTGGACGGCAGCGAGGGTCAATTTGTGGAATTTCACCGTATGACAGGTTTGCCCCCTAGCAATGGCGGCAAATATCTATATGTAATGGATACGGAAAAATTGTTTGGTAAAACTGAGAAAAAGGGGGTAGTGCTCCGCTTTACGGCCGAGGATAAAAGGGGTAAAGGGACACCGGTTCTCTTTACCGTGGATATAGACAACCGGGAAAATGGAACGCCTCAACTGGAGATTTTGGAGGTTACCGGCAATAGCCGTTTTACCACCATCAGTTACAAGATCTCTGATCCCGAGGGAGATCGGGTCGATCTAAAAACCCAGTGGACCCTGAGTTCAGATTGTCAATCAACCACTCTCTCCTGGTTCAACATGACCGGGGCTCCGGGTGGTAGTCTGCTGGTTGGACTGGATGCCCCGGCAGCCGGAAAAGATTATTTTTTAGTATGGGATTCAGGTTACGATCTGGCTAAAGATACGGTGGCCAATGTTTGTATAAGGCTGACGCCCATGGCATCGGACAATAACCTTAGCCAGGGAGCGGCTGCAGTGGTCCAGCACCTGGTAAACAATGTAGCCCAAAATACCAAGCCAGAAATATTTGCTTTGCAGAGTCCTATTGGAACTCAAAAAGGCACTATCCCCATTACCATGAAAGTGGCGGACGGAGAGGCTAATACTATAAGCATAAAGACCCAATATAAAATAATAAATGACAACAATCTTTGCTCATCATCGCTCGATTGCCAGGCCGGCTGCCATGACGCCAGCCCGGCTCCGGGAAGTGAATCTCCCCTGCAGATGAGCACTCTGCCCAAACCAGATGGAGTTGACTATACTTTTGATTGGGACAGTTATAAGGATCTGCAAGCCGGTGGACCCTGGACCATAAGGATGCTGTTTACTCCTGCTGATCAGGATCAGGGTGATCCAGTTGCCAGCGATTGTTTTCAGGTGGAAAATGTTGGACTCCATCCGCCGGTGGTGGAAAATGTGGCTCCTGTAAGCGTAGCCCCGGTTAAAAATGGGGAGGTGGAGATAAAATTTACGGTAAAAGATTCCCTGGTAGGGGGAGATCTGGTTTTGGTTAATATCGATTACTCCCTGGATTCTGGCAACACCTTTAATCGAGCCACTCCGGTTAGCAGCGCTGTCAACGACTTTTTGTCCTCTGGCATCAATGCTACTGCAGCGGGAATAGAAAAGATATTTCTCTGGGATTCGGTGGCCGATAGCCTGGGCGCTCAAAATACAGTGATTATCAGGATAACTCCAAAAGACAGCCTCTCTGCCGGCATCTCTGGGCAAAGTGCGCCTTTTGAGGTGTTTAACCCGGTGACGACTCCTATTGATATAACTATGTTTACCCCGGTGGGAAAAACCAGGGGACTGGTTATTTTTGAGTACCAGATAAAGGGGGAAGATAACGCTTTTTGCGACATCAATGCCCATTATTCGGTAGATGGAAATAGTTTTCAGCCCGCCACCATGGGCAGCGGCGGTGATGGGAATTCGGGATTAAAGATGGAACAAGGCGGCAAGTTGTACAAATACAATTGGAACAGTGGCATCGATTTGCCGGCAACCTTCAGCCAAAAGATGGTATTTAAGATTACCCCAACCTCTTCTCAGTTTAATAATCCGGATCAGACCGGTGAATTTACTCTGGATAACCGGCCCAACCACCCACCTCAGGTGGAGTTGGTGGAAAAATTGGCAGGCGGAATTGTAAGCGGCCAGACAGCCTTGGGAATCCTGGTTAAAGACCAGGAGAATGATTCGGTGGATCTAAAGGTGGAATACTATTTTAATAACACTTTTCAAGATGCTTCTCTGGTTGACGGTGGCACAATTCTCCAGGGGCTTCCCTCGGGTTCTCTCCATGGCAAGGAAACTATAATCAAGTGGGATTCTGCTGCGGATATAACCGGTCGGGCAGAAGGGATAAAAATTAAACTAACCCCCTATGACTTTGCTCACAGCCAGGGCGGCACTCCTCTGGAAAGCGGGGAATTCAAGGTAAACAACAGCGGCAGCAACAATTTGCCGAAAATAAAATCGATTACTCCTCCCACCGATAAAGAGGGAAATATCAAAATTAATTTCAAAACTCTGGACCTGGACTGCGATCCGGTTTCAATAACAGTAGAGCAAAAATTGGCGACAGCTACAGACCACCAATATAGCCTGGCCACACCGGCTGCTCTTTCCTCATCCATGAAAAATATATCCTCTTGTCTCAATGGCAACAACACTGCCGAGGCAGAGCATCAATTTATCTGGGATTCAAAACAAGATTGTCCCAACCTGAGGGAGAATATTAAAGTGAGAATTACTCCCCGGGATACGGAAATTGGCGATCTTTTGGAGAGTGCTGAGTTTGAAGTCGACAACCGAACTCTGAAACCGCCAAAGGTTTTGGATCTTCAGCATTTGTCCGGTTTTGACCGGCGCCAAATCAAATTTACCTATAACCTTTTTGATTCCAATGGAGAAACGGCTAACCTGAAAGTGGAATATTCAGTTAATGACCAGGGTTTTAAACCAGCTGCCCTGGGAGAAGGTTCTGACCCTATATCTAACCTTACTACTGACAATGCCTCAGGCAAATCGTATACCTTTATTTGGCAGAGTGACCTGGATATAGGCTTTGAGGAGCAAGTGGCATTTTTGCAATTTACCCCTTATAATCAGCATATCACCGGGGATCCGGTGCAGATCAAAGTGCTGGTCAAAAATACCAACCATCCACCGGAGGCAGTTATTTCCAAAATAGAAAGGGTTGAAGCCGGTGAATATAAAATCGAATTCAACCTCCTTGATCAGGAGGGAGATCTATCTGACCTGCGATTGGATTTTACCTCTGACGGTATTGAGTATATCGATTGCACGCCGGTTCAGGGAACCAATCCGATAAAGGGGATAGCCACCACCAGCCAGGGCACAGATCATGTTTTTCTTTGGAATTCTATGGCCGATTTGGGACCTTATAAATATGAAGGGGTAATCTTTCGTATTTTTGGTTATGACGGAGAGCAGGGAGAACCTGCTCTAAAAACCTCCTTGACTATTGACAACACCTCTTTGCCATCCCTGGTGGAGATCGATACTCCTTCGGGATTTCAGAAAGGGGAGGTGGAAATAACTTTTTATCTGACAGATCCGGAAGAGAGCGACAAAATTACAATTGCGCCTCAATACAATCCCCAGGGCCCCTGGGCGGCAGGTTCAGGCATGCTGCCCTTTGCTACAATTGTTAAGATAGATAACCAACCCATAACTGACCAGTCCCAGGTTTTAAAATGGCATTTGACCTCAATAAAAACTCAGCCCGGACAGGTTCACACCCTGGTTTGGGATTCTTGCAAAGATATGCCAGAAGCCTCGGGACCGGTGGGATTTAAGATTACCCCCCGCGACCCCGCTGATGGACAGGCGACGTTGATTGAGATTGAGATGTCAAATAAGGGGTACTGTAGTAACTAAAGGTAACTCAAGAATTTGGAGGCGCTCGGATAACTAGGCGCCGGTGGCAAAATTACCACAGGCGTATAAATAATACGCCGAGGATAATTTATACGCCGGCAACAACGTTAGCCGAGATGCATCCGAATTCTTGCCCTTAAAAGTCAAAGTTTAGGCCAAACCCTGTACTGTAAGAATCAGTGGCTTCATACTTTTTATTCTTTTCATCAAACTGCCAAGATCTGAGGTAGGTGGCGCCAAAATAGATATAAGAGTAAGGATAGTAACGGGCGTAGGCGATTAACGCGGAGCGTTCGTCCCGGGCAAAGGCTTCGGAGATCCCTTCGAAGTTGGTGCGCCGGTATTCTCCTTTCAACTCTATGTTGGCCATTTTGGGCAGTACCAAAAAGAGGAGCAGCCGGGAGTTGTTGTCTCCCTGGTAGTCTTCGTAGGTACCGCCGATATTGATGGCGTCGATAAAATTAAAGGAGAGATCGCCGTAATAGCCGTGGATAATGCCAGAATCGGCCAACGCCTTGATTTTAGGTGTGGGTCCGCCGCCGGCCACTGCAGTGGACAGAGGCATATCGTATTTTTGCACATCATAAAAAGTATCAAAATAGATGGGCATATAACCTTCGCCAAACATTCGGTATTCCCACCGGGTCTGTAGATCCAGAGTAACTCCCAAATCAAAATGGAAGATGGTTAAAAAACCCAGGTGCATCCCCTGTCCGTGATTGAGAATCTTGTTGAAATCAGCGTAGGGGATTAGTCTGAGCAGTTTGCTGTCTATTACGGTAAATTCAGCATCCAGCCCGACCACCTCCAATTGTTTGGATTTATCCACCACCGGGTGTTTGTCTGCCATCATTACCTGGCCGCTGCCATCTTTTTTATAGGAAAAAGGCGCTTTGATATCGGTGATAATCGATACTCCCACTGCCAGGTTGTTCAGGTATGAGTCTTTGTTCAGCACGGAGAAGGGGTGGACATAGACTCTCCCACCTACGATATTGGGGTCCATCAGGTTGTCGGTGATAGTTTCCACCCCGGCGTAATCGGAGTTGAGATCAAACTGCAATCCGGCCCGATAGTGGTCTATTAGCAGGCCGTTGAAATAGCCGCTCATAATGGTGCCGTGGCCGATGTAGGCATTACGCAATTCACCGATACGGAAATAGATGGGCTCACGTTTTTGGCCGTAGCGCAGAAATTTGATTACCCTCAGATAGTCACTGGTTTCGTCCCAGTCTTCCTTGCGGATTAGGCCGTAATAGGCTTCGTCTTTGGCCTCCTTGTTTTTTGAGTCCAGGATAATATGGAGAGGTATTCCCAGTCCCACGCCGAATTTGCCTACCGAAAATTCAAATTGGGCGGTAAAATCGAGCACCAGGTCATCTCCCATCCTGCCAATTCCCATCATGCTGCCGGCATTGCCGCCATCGCCAGATGCACCGCCTGCAGCCATGGGAGAAAAGCCAAAAGATGTTGCCGGGATGGTGAAAATCAGGCTGAGACATAAAATAATCTGTAAGAGTTTTGTGTTCATGTTTAATCTCCTTTTTGTTTTTAATCCTCATCCTCTAGTTCAAGAGTCAAAGTTCCAAAACTACTATCTTTCTTTTCGGTTTCAAATTTTTCTGTCATCAATTTGTGTTTGGTGGTGGTACTGGCACCTACCTCAATGTCGGGGGAGGTGACATGGGATTGGCGAATGTTAATCTCCGCGGCTCGTTCCGGTTTTTGTAAAAGTTCCCATAACTCGGCCGCCCGGGAGTAACTTTTGGCTTTTTCGTAAGCTCTGGCGGCAAGGTCCATTTTACCGGCCATTTCGTACATTTCACCGGCAAATAAATAGTCCCCCCCTTTTTTTGCAAAATCTGCTGCCTGCAAATATTCTCCCTGGCTCTCTTTCAATTTAGCAAGTCCCTTAAAATCCTGGCACTCCTCCATTATGGTTTGGATAGCGTCTTTTTTGCCAGGATTATTCACCAGGTATTCTGACAATAACTGTCCTGCTTTTATTTTATTTTGGCTGTAGATTAGTCGGGCTTCCTCCCTTTTGCCACACTCAAGGTAAAGAATGGTGGATTTTATGATATTGCCTGTCAGTTGGTAAAAATAGGCTGCCTGACTTTTGTGGCCCAGTTGTTCAAAAATCTTTGCTAATCCTGGTTTGTCACAGTGCCTGATAAACTCTGGATCTTTTGCTAATTCCTGGTAAATACCGCCGGCTTTCTCCAGGTTTCCGCTTCGCAAATAGAGGTCGGCCGCCCGGTTACTGTTGCCAATTTGCATATACAAATCTGCCGCTTTATCGAATATATTATTATCTTCCAGGATTCTGGCCGCCTTGAGTCTATTGCCACCCTTGATTATATGTTCTGCCGCTTTCTCCGGCATATCAGCCAGCAGGTAATATTGGGCTGCATCATCCCAAAGATCGATGTTGGCACATATTTGAGCAGCCCGGACTGGATAGGTTTTACCATACAGGGTTACCGCTTCCGCTAAAGCGCCACTTTTTTCAAAACACTCTGCTGCTTTGTGCAGGTTTCCAATTTTTTTATATAACTTAGCGGCTCTTAGATATTTCTTTTTCTTTAATAATTTTAAAGCCAGCTGGTTCATTTGGTCCACCAGCGATAGTTCACCAGGGCGGAATCGGGGAGAAGAACCGGAAAAAAACAGCAAAGATATGATTTTATAGGCAATTCGAAGAAAAAAGATCAGCAGCGGCAACACCACGAAAACGGCAATTAAAATAGTTTTGGTTTGACCTAATTCCCGTTCTGCTTTCTGGTAATAATATCGAGATTGGGCCACCATTTTTTGGTGAAGCGGTGCTCTTTCGTCCACCAGTGGCATCAAGTCGGGAAATTCCTCCTCCTCCTCAAACTCTCTCCTTGTTTTTCTTTTCGCTCGTTTTTCCGATTGCGTATCTTGATTTTGAGTGGAGCGCTGTCTTTTTTCCTTCCATTTGCTGCGGCCTTCCCTTTTGGATTCCCACTTTTCTGGCGGAGCCTTTTTATTTTCCTCCCAGGTTTCATCCGGCTCCTTATCCCCCTTACTTTGCCCTAGCAGTTTTAGCATTTTATTAACCGCTTTAAGCCGTTTTTTTCTTAATTTCATCAAATCATCGATATTTTTTTCCAGGGAGGGGTCAATACCGCTCTCGCGCTTTTTTTGGTCGCTGGAGCTCTCTTCAAAATCCCAGGCCAGGGCGTTAGTGAGAAATATAGTATTGAAGATGAAGATAATCGGGAAGACTAAAAAAAGAGTTTTAAGAAAAGAGGATGGGGATAGAGATAAATATAGAGAGGAAATTATATTTGAAGACCATCCGAAAACCATGTTTTATTATAACGCCGGTTATTTAGCAGGGTCAGACTCATCTTTTTTCTGTTTGTGCCAGTTGTCGATTTGTCCGTCACCATCAGTATCAATACCGATGCGCTCGATTTCACCATTATCGAAATATTCCCAGTAGTCTATTTTGCCGTTACCATCGGTGTCTCTCTCTTTACGAATTATTTTGCCTTTTTCATAATATTTGAACAAGTCTGGAGTTTCATCGAAATTGAGGTCTATCTCTTTTTTAAACAGCATATCGTTTTGGTAAAAATTGGTGGCATCTACGTGACCGTCAAAATCAAGATCCATGGATTCTTTTTGTAACTGGGAGTCGGAATTATAGTATTTCCAGATATCTATTTTGCCGTCAAAGTTGATATCCAACTCTTTACGAACCAATGGTCCGGGTTCGTTATCGCTTCCCTTAAGAAAATATTTCCACACATCGGCCCGGGTATCGTGGTTTAAATCGAATTTTTGCACAATTTGATTGGGATTGATAGTATCCTTTTGCTCGTCAAGATTGTCCAGATCCAGGTTGAGTTTGCCCAGTTTTTCGGTATTTTTCTGGTCCTCCTCTCCAGAGGGGTAAATATCTTTTTTCTCTTGTCCAGCACAGGCAACAAACAGTAATAACGTGCAGGTAAGCAAGCAGGCTTTAAAAAATTGCATGCCAATGACTCCCTAAAAAATAGTTGAATTTCAGGCTACTAAACTATGGCAAAGTATCTTACTAATCCTTGATAATGTCAAGGAAAAATTGTATTATAGCCCCATCATTATAATCAATGCCAAAAGGTGGAGTGCCAAATGATTCACAGGATAGAGGTAGGTTTAAAGCCACAGGTAAAAGATGTTCAGGGTGATATGATCGCCCAAAAGTCGAAAAAATTTTTGGATCTTGATCTCAACTCTATTAAAACAGCCCAGGTGTTTTTGCTAAATATGGAGATATCAGCCAATGCCCTGGAAGAGTTGGCCGCCCATGTCCTGGTTGACCCGATTATTCACCACTCCAGCCTGGATGAGCCTTTATGGGCCGATAGTGCCGATTGGCTGCTGGAGATCGGATTACAACCCGGAGTAACAGACAATGTGGGCAGGACCACTCGGGAAGTGCTGGAAGTTTATTTGGGGCGGCAATTGAGGCCGGAGGAGGGGGTGTACACTGCCTGTCAATATTGGATTGAAGGAGATTTGAATTCCGGGCAGGTGGAGGAGTTGGCTGATAAACTTATTGCCAACCGCTTGATTCAGCGTTGGAAAGTAATACTCTGCAGTAGTCTTAAAAGCGATTATCAGCATCTCTATCAAGTCCCCCGAGTGCATATAGATCCCTTTCCGGTGGAGGAGATCCCTTTGGAGGTGGGAGCCCAGGAGTTACAAAACCTGAGTCGCCAGCGGATGCTGGCCCTGTCTGTAGAAGAGATGGAAGCTATCAGGAACTATTATCGTCAGGAAGAGGTACAAGCCTTCAGAGCCCAAAAATCACTCCCGCCCAACCCCACTGATGTGGAACTGGAAATGCTGGCTCAGACCTGGTCGGAGCACTGCAAGCACAAGATATTCAATGCCCGCATAACTTTTCGGGATGAAAAGGGAGAGGAGCAGGTAATAGAGAGTCTTTTCGATACCTATATCAGGGCCGCCACCCGGGAGGTCCGCCGCCAGAGGGGAGATGATGATTTTTGCCTCTCGGTATTCAGTGACAACGCCGGAGTGATCTCTTTTGATGGCAAACACAGCCTGGTATTCAAGGTTGAGACTCACAATAGCCCCTCGGCTTTGGACCCCTATGGCGGTGCACTCACCGGTATTGTAGGGGTAAACCGTGATCCCCTGGGGACCGGTATGGGGGCAAAGTTAATTTTTAATACCGACATTTTTTGTTTTGCCGATCCTTTTTTCAGCGGGAGTTTGCCCGACAGGCTTCTTCACCCGCGGCGTATTCTGGATGGAGTGCGGGAAGGGGTGGAACACGGAGGCAATAAGAGCGGAATCCCCACGGTTAATGGAAGTGTGGTTTTTGACCGGCGTTACCTGGGCAAGCCCCTGGTTTTTTGTGGCACCGGCGGGATTATGCCCCGGCAGGTAGGCGGAAAGCCCTCCCATTTGAAGCGAGTGGACAAGGGGGATCTGATAGTGATGGTGGGGGGCAGAATTGGCAAGGATGGAATTCACGGCGCCACCTTTTCTTCGGAAGAGTTGCACCAGGGCAGTCCTCAGACCGCCGTCCAAATTGGTGATCCTATTACCCAAAAAAGGATGTCCGACTTTATACTGAAAGCCCGTGACATGGGATTGTACAACTTTATCACTGATAATGGTGCTGGTGGTCTCTCCTCGTCAGTGGGAGAAACTGCTGAATTTTGCGGCGGCTGCGATCTGGACCTGAAGGCGGCTCCCCTCAAATATGAAGGGTTGGCCTCCTGGGAGATACTGGTTTCCGAGGCCCAGGAGAGAATGAATTTGGCCGTGCCTCCGGACAAAATCAACGACTTTTTAGAATTAGCCGGACAGATGGACGTAGAGGCCACCGTGCTGGGCGATTTTAATGACAACGGGTACCTGCAAATCCGTTATGGTGAAGATATAGTGGGTTTAATGGAGATGGAATTTCTCCACCAGGGCGTACCCCGGCTGGAGTTGACGGCCCGCTGGTGTCTGCCAACATTGGAGGAGCCTTCTATCCCGATGCCTGCCGACTGTGGGGCTGAACTCCACGCTTTGTTGGCCAGGCTAAATATATGCAGTAAGGAGTATTTTGTTCGCCAATACGACCACGAAGTGCAGGCCAGAAGTGTGATTAAACCTTTGATGGGCGCTGAAAATGATGGGCCCTCTGATGCCGCGGTTATCCGCATCGATTTGGACTCCAACCAGGGTTTGGCGGTTTCTCACGGGATTTGCCCTCGATATTCTGACCTGGATAGTTACTGGATGGCGGCCAACGCTCTGGACGAAGCAGTGCGCAATGCCCTGGCAGTTGGTGCAAATCCCGATTATATGGCGGCATTGGACAATTTTTGCTGGTGCGATCCAGTGGTATCTGAGAACAATCCCCAGGGAGAGTATAAACTGGCTCAACTGGTTCGGGCTAATCAGGCCTTGTACAAAGGTGCGGTTGCCTACAGTATTCCGCTGATATCTGGCAAAGACAGCATGAAAAACGACTATATCAGCGAAAGTGGAGAGAGAATCTCCATCCCGCCCACTCTGCTTATTTCCCTGGTGGGAGAGATTCCTGTTTTGGAAAAAGCGGTTAGCATGGATTTCAAGAAAGCGGGGGACCTGATTTATTTGGTGGGAGAAACCAAAGAGGAGATGGGGGGCAGTGAATATTTTCTTCACCATAACCAGCATGGCGGGCAGGTGCCCAGGGTGGATTTTCAGAAAAATATAGGCATGTACAGGGCTCTTCACCAGTTGATGCTTGAAGGGAGAGTGCTCTCCTGTCACGACTGTTCCGATGGCGGATTGGCGGTGGCCCTGGCCGAATGTTGCCTGGCCGGCAACTTGGGAGCAGAAATCGATTTGTCCGCCTCAATACCTGATGGGTTTAGAGATGATTTTTACCTGTTTTCCGAGTCTGCCGGACGCCTGGTTATCACTTTGCGGCCTTGGAACTCCTGCAAAGCAGAAAGATTGCTCAAAGGTTTTCCCTGTGTCCAGATAGGCGAGGTAAGGCGGGAGAAAAAAATGCAGATCAAAGGAAGTGATGGGAGAATTTTACTTAAGGAGAAAGTTTTGGACCTTAAACAGAGTTGGCAGAGAACATTGAGGTTCGGTGAGGATAAGTGATAAGTATTTTTGGAGGTTTTTAAATCGATGGCACAACCAATAAGAGCGCTGGTTTTTAGCGGTAACGGTATTAACTGTGAAGATGAGATGGCGCAGGCCTGCAAACTGGCCGGCGCCCAGGTGGATATTGTCCATTTAAACCAGTTTTTCTATCAAGGGCTGGAGTTGGAGCGCTACCACCTGATCAATTTTCCGGGAGGATTTTTAGACGGCGATGACCTTGGTTCTGCCAAGGCTTGCGCCATCCGTCTGGAGCAGATGATATGCAAAAAAAGTGGTTTACCCTTGTTGGAATTGCTGGTTCGCTTCGTTAATAATGGAGGATTAATTATCGGGGTTTGCAATGGCTTCCAACTGTTGGTAAAACTTGGTCTTTTACCCGCTCTAGATGGTAATTATGGCCAGAAAGTTTGCACTCTTACGGTCAACGATTCCGGGCGTTTCGAAGATCGCTGGGTAAATTTGATTGTAAATAGCCAAACCAAATCTCCTTTTGTTGCCAACCTGGAGCAGTTATATTTGCCGGTTCGGCACGGGGAGGGTAAATTTCTCACCGCTGACTCTAATACTTTAAAACGGTTAGTATCCGCCAACCAGGTGGTGTTGCGCTATGCAGATAAAGATTTTCAGGTCACCCAAAAATATCCGGATAACCCCAATGGCTCTCCAGATGCTATTGCCGCTATCTGTGATGGGTCGGGACAGATATTTGGGCTGATGCCCCATCCCGAGGCTTTTTTGCATCCCTGCAACCATCCCCGGTGGACCAGGGAAAAGGTGGAAGAGGATTCCCTGGGGCTGGTTTTGTTTAAAAACGCTGTCCAATACTTAAAAACCAACGTGGTTTAATGATCAAAGCATTTATCATTTTGTTCCTTCCGGTTTTGGCTCTGTTTTCCGCTCTGGTCCAAATTCTTTTAATTGAGGAGGTACCTACCCCTGAGGATTGGAAAGCAGCGGCCCTGCAGGTGGAAAAAGGTTGGGAAGAGGGAGATGTGTTGTTGGTCCTGCCCCATTGGGCAGAGGAGGGCCGTATATACCTGGGCCGGCAGCGGAACCAGCAGGAGCAGTTGTGGCTGAAGGAGGTTGAGGAGAGGGAGTTGGCCCCCTACCGGCGCCTGTGGCTGATCACCGCTTTTTCAGCCCTGGATAGAGATTATACCTACCCATATTTGAAGTTGCAAAAGCAGATAAAATTTTCCCGCCTGCAAATATCCCTTTTTCAGATAAAAACCGTTCAATCTCTTTTCCGAATGAGCCAGCAGATAGAATCGGCACGGGTGGAGAGAATTTTTGTTGACCACCAGGAAAAATGCGATTTTTGGGCTCAACAGAGTTGGCATTGCGACCTTCAAAAGAGTGCGGTTCTTACCCGCCAATGTTTGGGTATGACGGTAGATGCCCGCTGGCAGAGGAAATGGGAATGCCTTAATGGTTCTGAAGAAAGCCTTTCCTGCGGCGGACAGTATTGCGGCCTGCATCCATGGAGTTATGTGGGGGTGGTGTACAAAGAGATCGGCAATCTTCCCCGCCGCTGTATCTGGTTTCATCCTCAGCCGCCGGCAAAAATGCGCATCACTTTTCCCCAGGTAAAAATCGGCCGGAAGTTTCGTTTGTTTTTCGGCACCACTGATCAGGCCTTCAGGGTTTCAGATCGTTCTCCAGTGGAGTTTAAACTGTTTTTCAACCATGAGGTGAAGATAAAAAAGCTACAACCCCTTCCCTTCGGCTGGAACCACCTGGATTTGGACACCAGTAACCAGAAAGGGACCATCAGAGATATTTCCCTGGAGATCTATACTGTTCGGAGTGAATTTGCCCATTTTTGTTTTGATGGAGAGATGCTGGCACCCCGAGATTAATGACTAATAATGAATAATATGTGGAAAAAATTTATCAAAATTGAATCCGCCCCAATTACAGCAAGCATGGCAAAAGAGGTCATTGATAATAGCGGCAAAGGGCTGAATGCCTTTGACCTGTTGCTGGCTTTTGGGGTGGCTTTAACTTTTTTACTGTTGCTGATCTTTACTGCCCCGGATATTGGTTATACCCGGGACGAGGGTTTCTATTTTGAAGCAGCCAGGCAGTATATTGGCTGGTACAATGAATTAGCCGACAATTTTAGCCGGGGCAAATTAGGCGCCTCTTTTGAGAAAGCTAATATCGACCGTTATTTCAGTTATAATTGGGAACACCCGGTGTTGATGAAAACCCTTTTTGCCTTTTCCCATAAATTGCTGCACCAGAAGTTGCAACTGTTTTCCCTGGAAGGTACTGCCTATCGATTCCCGGCCATGCTTTTTAGCGCCTTTTTACTGATCTTGATCTACCTTTTTGGAAGGCAGGCATACAGCCGTTTGGCAGGATTGGGGGCGGTACTCACCTTTGCTCTGATGCCGCGAGTATTTTTTCACGCCCATTTAGCCTGCTTTGATATGCCCATCACCTTTTTTTGGTTTCTCTGCTTTTATCTTTTATGGCGCTCGAGACACAGCCGTTTATGCGGTTGGCTGGCCGGCGCCGCCTGGGGGCTATCTCTCTGCGTAAAACTGAACTCCTTTTTCATCCCTCCAGTCTATTTGATTTTTTATTTTATCACTAACTGGAAAAAGTTACCTCGCTTAAAAATAGGGCGGGTGAAAATACCAATACCCAGGCTGGAGACACAATTTATCTCTATGGCCATTTTGGGACCGGCTATTTTTTTTGTTCACTGGCCCTATATTTGGCACGACACTTTTACCAGGATTTGGCAGTATTTGAGTTTTCACCTTCACCACGTTCACTACCCGGTGGAATATTTTGGCGTCTTTTTGGATACCCCCCCTTTTCCAATAGGCTACCCTTTTGTGATGAGCCTGATAACTACGCCGGTTGCTCTGCTGCTCCTGTTTGGTTTTGGTTTTATCTCTCGTATAATCTCCGCATTCAACCCTGAAGATTCCTCCCCAAAAAGCGCAGATTATCTGGTGGCGATAAATTTAATTATCCCCTTTATACTTATCGCCCTGCCTTCCACCCCTATCTTCGGCGGGATTAAACACTGGCTGCCGGCTATCCCCTTTTTGGCCTTAATGGCCGGATGGGGTTTTCACTCTATTTATCAAAATCTGCGCTCTTTTTTGTCTCCCCAATTAACTTCTTGGGGAATCTCTTTGCTGCTGATGGCTATTTTAATATGCTGTTTTTTTATCCCGCCCGTTTTGGCTCTAGGCCACAATTATCCTCACGGCACCTCCTATTACAATATCTTGGTGGGGGGCAACAATGGCTCGGGAAGGTATGGCCTGCCGCGGCAATTTTGGGGATACACCTCTCTGTATGCCTTGCCAGAGTTGAACAAACACAGCCCCAAAGAGGCCAAGGTATATTTTCACAACACCACCTGGTATTCCTATGATATCTATAAAAGAGAAGGACGGTTGCGGGATGATATAGTATACGCCGGCGATCAGACTTTACCCATCCCGCTGAGCCAATTTTCTCTATATCACCATGCCAAAGAGAAAAGGGTTGATGAAATGGATATTTGGCGGGATTATCAAACCGTAATCCCCAAATCTGGCATCTACCTGGATGGCGTGCCCATTATGTTGATTTACCAACGAATGGAACGCCATTCAACCCGGCATTAGAATGCCGGGAATTCTTTTTGTTTGTTAATTATAAAAGGGACAACTCCTATGGGAAGATTCGACCGGAAAATAATTTTAATCCTTTTTTTTACCTCAATTGTTCCCTTGCTGTTCTCTGGGTACCTGGTGAATCGGCTGTTGGAGGAAACTCTGTCCTTCGGTATAAACCGGCAAATAAACCAGGGCCTGCAGGAAGTGACCGACCTTTACCGGGAGATGTTCCGGCTTAGAAAACTGTATTACCGCCTCCAGGCAGATGCTCTTACCAATGACATCAGGATGAGCAGGAAGAGTTATGCCGGAAAAAAGGAGGATTTGGTAAAATTTTTAAAAAAATATATGATAGATAATCCCTGGTTTGAAAAGATTCGGGTGGCAGATCGGCAAAATACCATCCTGGAGATTAAAGCTGATCAAACCTTTTTAGACAGCCAGTGGCGTAAAATGACCATCAACCGGGTAATTCCTCCGCCAGAAGAAAAATATCTTCTTCAAAAACTTCATGCTGAAATTACTTTTGTGATCAACCGCTCCCATTTTAACAAGTTTTCCAGAAGTGGGGAATTAACCGAGATCTATAAAGTATTTACCAGCAACCTGGATAACATTAAAAAGGGGTATGCTTACGGTTTTTTTGTGGCTTTTGGCCTGGTTATTATGGCGGTATTTTTATTGGGAATGTTTATCGCCCGCACCATTACCAGGCGCATGGCCATATTGAGTGCCGCCACTCGCCGGGTATCGAAAGGTGACCTGGATTTTCAAGTGGAGGTTAAGGGTCAAGATGAACTGAGCCAACTAATGAGATCCTTTAATATGATGGTCAACGAGCTGAAAGAGAACCGGGATAAAATAGTGTATCTGGAGAAGGTTTCGGGATGGCAGGAGATCGCCCGTCGTCTGGCCCATGAGATTAAAAATCCTCTTACTCCCATCAATCTGGCTATTCAGCAGGTGCAGGGCAAATATAACGGCCGGGACCCGAAGTTTACCAAACTGTTAAACGAGGCGGTTGATATTATTTCAGAGGAGATAAATTCTTTAAAGACTCTGGTTCAAGAGTTCTCCGAATTTGCTAAATTGCCTGATGTCAACTCCACCCAGGAATCGCTCAAGGAGTTTATTGATGACTTTCTCCTGGCGTACAACTATTTTTCCCAGCAGGCGGAAATTGTCTGCGAGGTTCCACCCCATATAGAGGCTGGATTGGACCGCCTGCTATTTAAGCGGGTCCTTTACAACCTTATTTCCAACAGCATCCAGGCCAATAGCGGCCGCAAGCCCAATATCCGCATTTATGCGTTCACTGAGAATAGTAATTTGGTAATCGGTATCGAAGATGATGGCCCGGGAATTCCAGAAAAATATCGAAAAAAAATCTTTGATCCCTATTTTACCACCAAGGAAACCGGCACCGGCCTGGGACTGGCAATTGTTAAAAAAATTGTTTTGCAGCACCAGGGCGAGATAATTCTACGTCAGAACAAAACCGGCGGCACCACATTTTTGATCTCATTACGGAGTTGAGGGGCTATTTTTTTCTTTTCAACAGGTGTTTGGCAAGGTAGCGGAAATAAAAGTATTGAGCCAGCTTGATGGACAGGAAACCACTCAGGGTATCCAAATAGTAAAAATCTTCATCCACATATTTGTCATCATCTACTTTGATGGACAGCACGACAATGGCATTCAGACGGTCTCTATAAATAAAGGGCAAAATAATCCGGGCATCAAGCTCATCCAGCAGCAGTTGATTGTTGGAGATAAATTGTTCCAGTTGCCAGGCGTGATCACTGTTTTTTAAATATATCACCTCCGGCGCGGTCATAAATGTTTCCAGGTCTTTGGTCTTTATTTTCAGGGAAAAGCTGCCGCTTATCATGGTTCTTCTACCCTTGAAAACGTAAAGCGGATATTTTTTTTTATCCTCTCGAATAAAGACAGCTCCTTCGGTCACATTGAGAATTTTGATCATTTGCGTCAGTCCGGCTTCCAATAGCGATCTGCTGTCCACAGCGTCATTGATCAGGTCATGGCTGTTACTGTACTCTTTGGGCTTGGGTTGGGACAGGGAAACATATTTGTTGATATCCAGGATAGAATCCAGCAATTCCTCTTTGTGGGCCGATTCCAACCGTAAGCGGGCGTTTTGCTGAGCTTGTTTTAGCGCCACGGTTATTTGATAGGCGACTGCTGTTAATAATTCCAGGTAATACTTGGAAAAATATGGAGAAAAGGAAAAACTGTCCAGGTAGATTATTCCCACTATCTCCTCTTTTCTCCACAGGGGAATAACCATGGCCGAGTGGATTTCGTAACGCATAATACTGCCGCCGTGCATAAAACGGGGATCTTGTTTAGCATCTTTGGTTAAAATTGCCACCCGATCTTTTAGGGTGCGCCGCATCAGCGTTTGGCTAAAGGGGGCCTTTATCAATTCTGACTTACAATGTTCATTGAAAACGACATGCTCGGTAAAAAAACTATCTTCTCCGGTTTTATAGGAGATTATGGCTCCTCTATCAGGTTTGATAACTCTGGAAATCAACTCCAGAACTTTGCGCATAAAACTGTATAGACTGTCGGTGCTATACAGGATCTCAGAAATTTTTTGTAAAAGAAAAAAGCGTTCTTTTTCTATTTGGATCGCTTTCAGATAATCTTTTGCCGTAATGTGATGGGTCTCTTTGGGTATTTTTTTTAGGTCTATTTGTTCCAGGTTATCTCCGGTCAGGTTCTGGTCATCAAGGGAGATGATGCTGGATTCTGATGAGAGCAGTTCGCTTTGGTCGATCGGGTCCTCCTCTTTTTGGATCGGTGGGAGGGGGGCATATTTAAAGACCATTTCCAAATCTGAACCCTGTTCATCGCCCAAAAAGATGACATCGTTGCCAGATAGTTTGTGACGCTTAATTTTTTGGCCGTTTAAAAAAGAACCGTTGCGGCTGTTAAGGTCATTGATATAATATTCATCTCCTTGAATCTGGATCTCCGCATGGTTTCGAGACACTTTCATGTTCAATATATGGATATGGCATGTTTTTCCCCGACCAATAACAATAGTTTCCCCTTTTAAGGGGTAGGATTTTTCCGATCTACTCTTTTTGTCGTATATAATTATTTGGGCCATAGAAACATTTCCTCTGGGTCAAGTTGTTGTTTTAAGGTTTTCATCAGCGGAGAGATAGGAGGCTGGTTGTTCTGAAGAGAATTCTCCAGCACCGATAAGGTGATATCCAGGCCGTTGAGATCAAAGTTGGAGATGGTAAAAACACAGGTTTTATCTTTCATTAATTCCTGGAGATGGCTAAATTGCTCTTTTAAGGCAGACCACTTATATCTTCTATGTAGATACCATAGAGGTTTTTTTTGCCAGCAAATGCCCCGGGGGCCTAAATTATACCATAAATGGTGGTATGGCTCTAGCGGCCAAGTTTCGGTATAGCCATTTTGAAAAAATACCTGGCCATTGCTAGAAGCGGAGAGAAGGGCGGCCTTTTCCTCCCGAAAGGTAGGGCTGAACTCTTCAAGAACCAAAGTTGTAACATATTGAGCGGAACTCCAATCTAACTCGGCCTGTTTTTTCTTTTTAATATTCCATAGGGGGATTATGGAGATGTGTAGAGGATTTATATTCTGGTGCAGAAGTCCACGTATTCTGTCCAGGGCCTCTTCCAACCGCTGATCACCAAAAGAGAAAATATGACGGGGACCAGGTTGATGGTAGAGGCGTAAAATCACCTCCACCACGATTCCACCTATATGGGGCCAGCCGCAAAAAAGGTATTTCAGGTCGGGCCCAGCGGCGGAGCGGGGAGTCACCACCTTTGAATCGAGGATTTCGCCATGGCTGTCTATCACCTTTAGTCCCAAAGGATTTCCCTCCAGGGGCAAAAAGCGGGGGCGGCGCCATAAAGTGGTAAAATTGGCAAAGAAATCACCAATCTTCATCTTTCCGGCAAAGGAAGGCAGCCAACCTATAGTATAGTCGGGGGCTAATTGTTCTTCTATCTCTTGGCCGGTTTTCCCGCCGCCAACTTTTACCAGGGGTACTTTTGGGTTGATATCCAGGTGGTTAATTCGGCGTAAATCCAGTTGAACTGCATTTTCAATGGGGGTTGTAGGCGCCACCAGGTTGTGGACCAAAATGTTTTTATTCTGGCCGTGGCAACTGTGTATAAGTTTTATTATATCCTGGATATTGGCCGGGATTTTACGAGGCAGTTTGACGTTCATTATAATAAGCCCAGTTTTTCTGGATTCATGATCCCCAGGGGATCAAAGGTCTGTTTTATCTTTTGGAAGTAAGGGAAAAAATTCCCCATTTCCTGATGGACAAAATCCTGTTTTAGTTTTCCCAGACCGTGGTGATGGCTAATGGTGCCGCCGCAGGAAATTACCGATGATAGTCCTTCTCTCCAAATTTTTTGGTAATGGGAAAGTGACTCATCTTTACCGCGGTCAGCCACGGCAAAGGTAAAGTATATGGAGCATCCCTCCTGGTAGGCATGGGAAAAATGAGCCATAATAAAGGCGTATGGGGCGATCACTTTTCTTACCTGCTGGTACATGGGGAGCAGATTATCCCAGGTGGCAGCCACTTCCATAGTATCTACAAAAGCGGCGGCATCGAATATTTTAGACTGCTTATAAGCCACCTTGTACCTATGCTGGAGCCAATATTTCCCAGGGCTTTCTCCCAAATCTTTTCCACCCATTGATCTAAGCAAGTTAAAGCAATGAGAAGCAGCCTCAAAATCTATGGCCCCCCGGTTTTCAAAACCCAATACCAGGCGGCAGCCGGAGGGCAGTTTGCTGGCCAGGTGGTTAAGCAGTTTTGGCTGTCCAAGCAGTTTATTAATGGTTTTTCGGGTAACCAGGTTCAATGCCTCTTCCAGTAGCGGGTCGAAGGTGTATCCCAGTTTTTTCCCTGGCTGCTTAGATGGTTCATCTTCTGAATGGAGTTTGTTCAGCAGGGAATCGAATGGATCGTAGAGTCGGGCAACTGTGGGCCGCAATCCAGACTGAAAAATTCTTTTAAGAGCCTCTATCCCCTGGAGAATATCTTTAAAGGAAAAGCCGCGCCACAGAAAATTGGATGTATAGGGATAGATGCGCAACCTGGCCTGGGAAAAGATTCCCAACGTCCCTTCGGAACCGAGTAAAACCTGGTTGAGGCTGTTGGCGCCTGACTCCATGAGGGCGGTGTCTATTGGCCTTTGCCCAGGTGAAATAAAACGGAAATCCAAAACCATATCTTCAATTTTACCATACCGGCTGGAGAACTGGCCGGCGCTGCGACTGGCCAGGTACCCGCCCAGGGTGGAGCAATAGATGGATGAGGGAAAATGCCCCATGGTAAAACCGGCTCGGTTCAACTCCTCCTCCAAATGCTGGCCGATTTTGCCGCATTCTATGGTAGCGCTCATGTCCAACCGGTTTATTTTTATTAGCCGGCTCATTTTTTTCAGGTCCAGGATAATGCCGCCCCGGGCAGGAAAAGTGCCGCCACATACGCCGGACCCGGCGCCAAATGGTATTATGGGGATTTTATGCTGACCGGCAAAATCAAATAACCAGGTTAGATCATCTTCATTTTGAGGCCAGATTACACAACTTATCCTGGGTTCAATATCCTGATGACGGAGATTAATCAAATCTTGAGGCCATAGATCACGGCTATAAGAGATACGGTCACACTCTTTTAGGGAAAAATGTTCAGCGGTGAACCGTTGATTTATTTCATGGAGTTGGAGAGAGTTTAATTGGGTGTGCATTTTATGAAAGTAGAGAAGCTTGAAACTATTTTAATTTAGTGCTAAAAGATAGTTATTATTTGGTTTGCGCCAGTAGCTCATCTGGATAGAGCAACGGCCTTCTAAGCCGTGGGTAGTGGGTTCAAGTCCTACCTGGCGCGCCACCTTACATTTTATACTTGCCAAAATCATCATTCGACATATTTTCTAAGAGTTCAGTCCACTTGTCTTTGTCTTCCTGGCTTTCACGCAGATCGATGTTGCGCGATTTCTCGATCACTTTTTTAGCCACCTGAATATCAGCATTGGTGCGCAGAGCCAGAGCGATGGCATCGGAAGGCCGGGAGTCGATCTCAAAAGACTCTTTTCCTTTTTTCAAAAAAATAGAAGCGTAATAAGTGTTTTCCCGCAATTCGTTTATCTCAACACGGTCCACTATAACATCCAACTGAGTAAGCATGTTTTTAATCAAGTCATGAGTCATGGGCCGGGCCAACTCAATATTTTCCAGTTCAGTGGCAATAGCGGAAGCCTCAACCAGACCAATCCAAATGGGGATTGTTTCTTTGTCATCGGAGTCTTTTAAAATGACAATGGGCATATTGGTAAAAGGATCTATAGTCAATCCTGCCACGCGCATTTTAATAAACATTTATTTCTCCCGGTTTGCATTAAATTCACCCAGTAAACAGTGGGGCAGGCCTTTGGTAATTTTTATCTCTTTTTCCTGGCCGATTATTTCAACTTGGTCAGCAATTTTAGATTGAAGGTTTACCGGATTATCCATCCTCTTTTGCCGGTCGATATTAACCACCCGGTTACATTCACTCCTGCCGGTGTATTGCTGCTGGTTAAAAGACTCCACTAATACTTTTTTTGTCTCTCCGGCCAGGGCCTTATTGTTCTCCAGGGTTATTTGGTATTGTCGCTGCTGCAGAAACTGTAGCCGTTCCTTTTTCCGTCCTTCCGAAAGTCCGTCCTGCATGGCCGCTGCTGCAGTGTGAGGCCGGGCCGAAAAAACAAAGGAGTAGACATTGTCAAAACGAACCCTTTCCAAAACTTCAATAGTCTGTTGAAAATCTTGTTTATCTTCTCCTGGAAATCCTACAATGATATCGGTAGAAAGTCCAATTGTTGGAATATGCTGTTTAAAAAGATCTATCCACTTGAGATAATGGGCTATATCATACTTGCGGTTCATCTTTTTCAGCACCCGGTCAGAGCCGGATTGCAGAGGAAGGTGAAGGTGGTTGCACAGTTTTGGTTCCATGGCCATAAGTTCCAGCAGACTGTGGTTAATATTTTTTGGATGTGAGGTGGTAAATCTCACCCGCAAGATACCGTCAACCGCACAAACCTGTTTGAGCAGATGGACAAAATCACCCCCCATAAGATCCGTTTTTCCGTAGGAGTTAACATTTTGTCCTAAAAGGGTTATCTCTTTAA
>CAZTWC010000003.1:0-53507 GCA_964617105.1 uncultured Myxococcia bacterium | reverse complement strand
CTGGTTTTGCTGGTTTTGCTGGTATAGGCGATGACTTGGAATAATTTAGCACCGGTTCATTTTGAAATTGTTCCAGGGAGTATATGCCGGTTTTAATTTTTACTACCTGACCATCTTCGCTTTTATGCTTGCACAGGTTAGTAAGCCGTAAACTCATGGTTTTGGCGGGTGATTTTCCAATAAAATCCAACAGATTTTTTTTGATGGCCATTTCGGTTATCCGCTTAAAGTGAACCGGCTTCTGACAATCTTTTAAAATTTTGAGGGCAGCTTCATCAAAGTTCATATTTCACCTATTTCTTAAAATGCTGGTTATCCATTATTGTTACCTTCCCATAAATAATCGCTGAGCAAATTCATTGGCAATTCCAGCATCTTTAATTTTTTGGGCAGATACCTCAATGGGATATTGAATCCGTTTAAAATAGAAACTGTTGTCACTGGTATCCAAAATAGTATAACTGGCTCGATTATCGTAATCGCGCGGTTGCCCAACCGAACCCACAGAAATAATGTATTTGCTATCCTTTAATTGGAATTCTGGCTGAAAAATTTCTGTAACTCTGATTGGGTCGTAGGCAAAGGCTTTACACAAGTGGGAGTGCCCCACAAAAATTATTTTGGGTAATTGGTCAAATTGCTGTTGCAACAAGTTAACATGAAGTGGAGTGTACACATACTCAAATTGTTTTGGCGCCAGGGGCGCCCCATGAGAAAAGAGAATTTCCTCTCTATTGTTTTGATATTTCAAACTACTCAGCCATTGCATATTTTCCGTATCCAGCGACTGGGCGGTCCAATCTAAAACCTGACGGGTTTCCCGAGAATAGCAGGAATAATCCATTTTTTTGGTAACAGCAGCATCATGGTTACCTAAAATCGAGAATTCAACCATTTCCCTGACCAGTTGACAGCACAGGTTGGGATCAGCCCCATAACCAACAACATCACCCAGGCAAAAATAGTTATCTATTGCCTCCTGCTGGTATGCTTCGATGACAGCACACAATGCCTCTAAATTACTATGAACATCAGAAAAAATCGCCAGTCGCATAACTTAACCTATTAAAAACAAAAACCCAAAAAACTATAACATTTTTTGTTCTGACCCGAAACCGGAAAATAAAAAAAAGAGGAATCTCTTTGTAGGTTGCAATTTTTTTAAATATTTATTAAAATTTAACAACTACTTTTGAGAATCCATTTTAGATTAGAAGATAATTATGCTAGATGAGAAACGAAAATACGGTCGTATAGAGATAACCAGGGCCGTAAAAATAAAATATTACGATGGTTCCGATGAAGTCTGTTCCGGTAATATAGGCTGGAACGGTTTGGGATTTTACACGGTTTTTCCCAAAAAAAAAGGTGAAATACTAGACCTGGTTCTGATGCTTAATAATAAAGACAAACTATCATTACAGGTCGAAGTTGTTTGGAATTCAGCCGTGACAGTGGAAGAGATATTTCCCCAAAACCGGGACAAAGTACGTTTTCTTTGTTTGAACTGCAACTACCTCAATTTTTTTAGCCCTGGTCGCGGCCAGGATACTGTGGGGTGTGCCAATTGCAACTCTGGCAACTTGAAATACCACAGTTCGAATATCTATCATTTAGGATGCAAACTTCTTGATATGGACCGGAAAAAGTGGGATCAATTTATCGTATATCTGATAGATCTTATCAGCGGCCTGCAACAGTCTGACCAGCGTATGTTTCCCAGGATAGCCACTAAGATAATTCCGGACCAGGTAGAAGTGAAATTAACTTCCAATATGGAGGAGAGTAACACCCACAGGGAGGAATATATCCGTAATGTCAGCAAGGGGGGGCTGCAGATTGTATCATCTCAACAATACCAGGTTAATGATGAACTAATCGTGGTATTAAGAAGTGAATTCGGATCCCTACTGAGAATTTGTGCACAAATAGTTAATTTAGTGTCCGCTCCTGAGCATAATAATAAAATATTGACACCGCAATCGGAAAAATTATACAAATATGGGGTCAAATTCATCGATTTTGACCAGACTCAGAAAGAGCAAATTATAACTTTTATGATGGACATGCTCTGGGAAAAAGAGAATAGGGAGCGGTGGCACCGGAAACAACATTTAAAACGTCAGTTGATAAAACTTGCTATTGCTTCAGGTGTGGTTTTGCTGGCGGGCGTTGCGATTTATTTGATTTTTTTAAACGGTTAAAATGCCAGGAATTCTTTGCATTTTTAAGGAAATATACAGTATGGAAATTGGCAGATTTCTTAAAGAGGGAGTCGGATATTTTATTAAAGATATAGTGGTGTTAATTATTGCCGGACTGGTAGTTACAGTAGGAACAATTGTTACTTTGGGTATTATTGCCGGTCCGCTTCAGGCCGGCTATTACATGATGATTATCAACCGAATCAGGGATGGAAAACCTCCTGAGTTTTTCGATCTGTTTTTATACATGAATCGTTTCGGTGAATTGTTGATTGTTTTTTACAGTTTGGCGATATTATGTCTAATCGGTTTTTCTCTGCTTATAATACCAGGACTCTATTTAGCCACCATTTGGATTTATGCTTTTCCTCTAGTGGTAGAAAAAAAACTTCCTCTGGGACAAGCCATGTCAAAGAGCAAAGAGATAGTATCTCAGCATGGTCTGGGAGCCCATTTTGTATTTATAATACTTTTGTCTCTTATTCACCTGGCGGTTACCAAATTAACCGGCGGACTGGGTTCAGTGGTGACCATGCCTTATGTTACTTGTGCTGTTTGTAGTGCATACATCGCTTTTATCAAGTCAAACCACGAGTTAGAGCACAATGGGCTTTCTTATCACCCGGATGGGTACAATGATCAGGATGGACGGGAGTGGTAAGTCCGGATAGACACGGCTATGGAAGATTTATAGAAGATCGATATCAGTCAGGGTGGGAATAAAGCCAAGTCATACTGTATCACTGTGCGAAGAGGCGGAATAGTGGAATTTAAGCACCGATTAGCAGGCAATATTGTCTTTTTAAGTGGCACACTGGATGAAAATGTTAATTTTCCTCCTATATTGGATCGACTTGGAAAAGGTAGATAAGATCAATTCTTACGGCACTCGTCTGTGGGTTTCTTTTATCCACTCCATCACCATACCAAAAAGGTTGCGAAACTGCTCGGTGGCCATTACGGAACTCTTTTCTCACCTGCCAGAAGCTCATCAGGGATGTAAAATCGAGTCTGTCTTTGCTATCTATTTTTGTTTGTCCTGCGATCATTATTTTTCCCATAAAGTCAGACCGGATATCGATTTTGAGGATGATGATTTTACCACTGTTCCCCAGTCACGTTGCCCTGTTTGCGGTCATGACGCCGATTTCTGCGGCGAAGAGGGCTTTTTTTCTTTTTTTCAGCCGCCGGCTAAAATCTCTGGTATGGATGTTATGCCAAATATCAATGGTTGGCAAACCCGTAAATCCATGGTTACCAAAGTTGATATTATGGCGCTGAATTCCGGTGAAATTATTGCCCAGGGTACCAGTAAAAATATCTGCGAAGGTGGTTTGTTTATCTGTCTAGAGCATCCCTTGCCGGTGGCATCTAAAATTGTTGTATGTTTTTCTACGCCAAGAAGTGATATAAGTCATAAAATATTTGCTGAAGTGAAGTGGTGCCGAACCAGGGGTGACGCTAAAGGGATTGGTATCCAGTTTCTCCACCCCGAAGAGCAGGTGATTGATCGGATTAAGAGATATCTGGTTTCAGAAATATTGGTTTGAGCCAAAGGCAGGGCAATAAAGAGTTTAACCACTAATTGGGCCAGGCGGTTCAATTAATCCTCATTTGGTGATAGGCCAGGTTTGAATATTACTCCCTGGTTTTTTTGTCCATTCATTTTAACTATCAGGGGTTGGTCGAAACTGATCAAGCGGGTAAATTGCTTGGATTTCGCCGGCTTTTGTTTAAGTAGCCAGTCCCAATCGAGGATTTTGCCTTTGTTGTTGACGTTGACGGTAAAATAACCGATATTGCAGGAGGTTATATTTTGGAAAAAGTGGCTTCCCTGAGAGGCTTCTACTTCTATATCTTTGAATCCGGCTTCGATTATCACCCTGACGCCGGAAATTTTGTCCCAGGAAACCGGTATGCCCAGCCAGGGGTCAGCAGAACCCCACCTTCCTACGCCGAGTAAGATATAAGGCCGGTTCTCCATAGATAGCAGGGTATTAAATTCCCCCACCTCTCGGGCGGTTTCTTTGCTATTGGAGCGGTCAAATTTTTCAATATCCACCAACACTATATCCCGGATATCATCGATTTTGCCATTGCCCAGCACATTGTCACTCTTACAAATCAGTTTGTCGTTATCCACTTCGCCGATCTCCAGTGATCCCATTTCGTAATTGAGCACCAGGGGACGCATCTGTAAAAATCCAAACTCTTTTGGCTGTCCCGGCAAAGGATTGAGTTTGACGGCAAACTCAATTTCCACCGGCGAAGTCATGCCCCAACTGCCCATATCCAGAAGCAGATTGACTATCTCTGACAGGGGAAAAACTTCGTGTTTCAAGATTGGGGCAAAGGTTATCAGCCTTACCCCCTGCCTGGAAGTACCATCATAGATGGCATCGTTCTGGTGTGAATAGGTAGAGGCCACTGAAAAAAGGGCGCCGTCTTGTTCTGCAGTTGACAGGTCATGGGCACCCACTTTAATATCTTCCAACTCCGGCCGGGCCTGACAACCGCCGCTGTCTAACTCCAGGGCGTAAAATTCCCGTTGGGAATATCGTAGATAGTCATCCACGGTTAAAAATTGTATTTGTTGTCGAGGATGCCGGGGGCAAAAACGGAAGACACCAGCGCCGTCCATCACCGCTTTACCTAGCCCCAACGCTACACTGACAATACCGTCACTAGAGGTCATGGGGGGCTTGGGATAATAGTTATGAGAGCGGGCTACTCCGGCAAAATCGGGATAAAATCTGGTGTCATGTACAGAACCGACTACTTTTTGGATAATCACTGCCATTTTTTCCTCTTCCAGGCGGAAAGAGGTGGAGCGGATATATCCTTTAGTTAATTGGGAAAAGGTGGAGGCATAAACCAGTTTGATGGCATTGAGCAGGTCATTAAGCCGTACTTCCAAATCGGGACTGTTATTGGGCAGCATATAGGTCTGGTAAATGCCGGCAAAGGGCTGATATTGAGAATCTTCAAGTAAACTGGAGGAGCGCACGGCCAGTGGATAATCGGTCACTTTAAGGCAAAAAGCCAGATTGTCCCTGATATCATCGGGGAAGTTGGCGTTTAAAAAATGGATGCAGATCTCTTTATCATTATCGGAGTTGAGGGCAAAATCCCACAAATTGTTATCTCTGATAAAGCGGTCGAACACATCGGTACCCACCACCAGAGCCGGCGGGACTGAAATTTGGATATTATGGTCTTTTTTGAATCCTTCGCTGATGTTATAACTGTCCAGCAGGTTGTTGAAAAAGGCCAGACCTCTGGCTTTGCCGCCAATAGAACCACCCCCGATCCTGGTAAAAGAACTGGTGGAGTCGTATTCCTGTTCATTAAAATCTTCAATAAAACCGCGTCTGCGTTCGCTGCGAAATTCGTGCAGTTCATGAACGGTTTTTTGCCGCATCTCCTCCAGGCTGGCGTAATCAGAAACTTTGAGCGGTTTGAATTTTTCGGCCAGTAAAAACTCGGTACGCACTCTTAGCCACCGGGAAAAATGGTTGTGATCGCCATGATACTTTAGGCACTTTTCCGGCACATGATGCAACTGTTCTTCAAAACTCTTCAGGTCATTGGCCCGGCCCACTTCCTGTCCATCGGGCATTCGAAAAACAAAGTCGCCGAAACCGAAATTGTTCAGAATAAAACTGCGTAATTCGCTTAGGTGAGTGGGGGTATATTTTAGCAGGAAACCAACTTCCAACTCTTTAATAATATCATAGTCCAAATGTTCATCAGACTGTAACAAAACCGGCATATCGGCGAAATGTTCTCTTACTTTACGGGCGAACTTGACGCCGGCGGCAGGATCCCGTTTTCCCTTCAAAGGATATTTTACATCAGAGATTACTCCCAAAAGATGTTCTTTATATTGCTCAAATATTTCCCAGGCCTTGTCAAAGGAGGAGGCTAGCAAAATTTTGGGCCGGGCCCGCATGCGCAGCAACTTGTGAGATAGATTTATCCCTTCGGAGATCAAACTCTGCGAATGATTCATTATTTCGGTATAAATAAGGGGCAGAAAAGAGGAGTAAGAGCGGATATTATCCTCGATCAACAGGATAGATTGCACTCCCAGTTGAAGGGTATCGTGCTCCACGTTCATCTGGTCTTCAACGTATTTGATAATGGCCAGTAAAATACGAAAGTCACCCTGCCACAGGAAAATTTTATCAATGGAAGAGGTATCCCAATCCTCCACCAGTTTGGTTACCTCCCGGTTGTTGTATGCCAACATTATCACCGGAATGGCAGGGTTTACCTGCTTGATGCGCTTGGTAAACTCCAGCACGTTCATATCGCCCATGCGCGGGGAGATGATGAGCAGGCTGAATCTTCTCTCCTCTTCTATCATTTTCAAGGCTTTGAGTCCGCTGGTAACCCTGGTGATAGCGGGGGCATAATTGAGATTCAGATCGATATATTCGTTAAGGATCAATTCGTTTAATTGGCCATCTTCCTCCAGGATAAAGGCATCGTAGAGGCTCGAAACCATCAGGATGTTTCTTACCCGCCGGCGCATCAAATTCTGAAAGGAATGAAAGCGGGACTTGTAACTGCTCAGTTTGCGTAGTTTTGAAAAAGTTACCATATTTTTTTTAACACAGATTTGTTCATGAAATTGCCCAGAGGTTATTTTTTTCAGGCAGTTTTTACCTGAATTTCTTTGGTATTATTCTCTGGTTATAATGAATATAATATTATATCACGCCAAGATTATTTAGCAATATCTAATCAGAATCGCCTTACCCGGATTCTTTTAAATGTTCCTTTTTTTCACTTTTTAGGCTAGAATACCGGTTCATCAGCAACTACTAAAGGTTATTCGATGAAACACTTTGCCATCACGGTGCTGGGAAAAGATCGTCCCGGTATAATATCCGGGGTTTGTGAAATCCTCTACACATTGGACTGTAACCTGGCCGATTCCAATTCCGCCTTGCTCAGGAATGAATTCGCCATGATTTTTATTTTTTCCGCTCCTGACCAGATTACCCTGGAAAAAATTGCCTGCGTCCTTCAGCCCATGAGTAAGGTTAGCAATTTGTCTATTTTTATCAGAGCTCTGGGCGACGAAGAGTTTATTTGCAAACCAGAAGACATCAGCAACAATTATTACCGGCTTTCTATCAAGTCTGCTGATTGCAAGGGGTTGGTTTATTGCATTTCCAAGGCCCTGGCCGATGCCGGTATAAATATCCGAAATTTACGGAGTTATTTACAGTCCCGGGGAACTGTACCATATTATAATATGGAGATGGAGGTCGAAATTTTTTCGAAATTGGGGAAAAAATATTTAGAAGAGATATTGAGATCGGTGTTGGATGAGACCGGAGTTGACATCTCTATAACTGAAATACTGAAATAATGTAAGGCCTGGTCCATCAATCGGGTAAAAGGAGATAAATATGCTGTCTATGCAAAAAAAAATAGCCTCTTTACTGGCAGATAAATTAGAGATAGACAAATCGATAATTCAAAATTTGTTGGAGTCTCCCACCGACTTGAATTTTGGACACCTGGCGCTTCCCTGCTTTGGTCTGGCCAAAATTTTTCATCAAAAGCCGCAGGAAATTGCTGCCGAGATTAAAGATTTTGTCGATAAACATCTGGATGATCCTGAGTATGCTTTAATTGAAGAGGTAAAAACTGTCAAGGCCTATGTGAATTTTTATTACAATTTACCCAATATTTTTGGAGACTTGAGCCAAGATATTTTCAGCGGGGATTTTCTGGAGGGTAATACGGGTCAGCAGCGGGCCAAAGTTATGATAGAGTTTTCCCAACCTAATACTCATAAGAGTTTTCATGTGGGGCACCTGAGAAATGTCTGCCTGGGAGACGCCCTGGTCAGGATTTTTCAGCACAATGGTTATCTGGTGGTATCTGCCAACTATATCGGCGACAGCGGAGCGCATATTGCCAAGTTTCTTTGGTACTACGACCAGCATCATAACCTGGCCGATGATCCACCGCCCAAAGAGAACCAGGGCGCCTGGTTGGGCAAATTATATACTCAGGCCACCCGGTTGCTGTCAGAGGCTGATGATGAGCAACAAAAAAAATACAAAAAAGAGATATCCGAATACTTGAAGCAGTTGGAAAATGGAGATGCCAGGTTGGAAAAACTTTGGCAACAAACCAGAAATTGGTCTTTGGAAAATTTCGACCAGATTTATAAGTGGCTCAACATCAAATTTGATCATGTCTTTTATGAGAGTGAAGTAGAAAAAACTGGTCGGGAAATGGTTAATGAATATCTCCAAAAAGGGATTTTTAAAATCAGTGAAGGAGCAGTTATCTGTGACCTTTCCGCCAGCCAGATGGGCGCTTTTTTGGTGTTGAAGTCAGATGGAACATCATTATATGCCACCAAGGATCTTTCTTTGGCCAAGCAAAAATTTGAGCAGTTCAAGGTAGATTTTTCATATTATGTAGTTGGGTCTGAGCAGAGTCTCTATTTTCAACAACTGTTCAAAACCTTGGAAATGATGGGCTTTGTCAAAGCCAGGCATTGCCGCCATGTGAATTATGAGTTAGTTATGCTGCCCCAGGGCAAAATGTCTTCCCGACAGGGAAATGTGGTCACCTTTGAGGAGTTGAAAACCGATATCATAGATACCATTTCTCGCCTTTACCTGGATAAAAAAGATTGGAGCCCGCAGAAAAAAGTGGCGGTGGCGAGAGCCATAGCCCTGGCCAGTCTCAAGTATGGGATGCTCTCTCAGGGAAATAACAAACGGGTGGTTTTTGAAATGGAAAAATGGCTCGATTTCGAAGGAGAGACCGGAGCCTACCTGCTCTACAGCCATGCCCGAATTTGCGGTATTATCAGAAAGCTGGGGGTTACAGAACCAAAGAAACGGCAAGAATATATCCTGGCTCACCCGGCCGAGAAGGTGGTGATCTACAAGTTGATGGGGTTCAATCAGGTACTTTCAGATTGTCAGTACGATTTTTCCCTGGTGCGGCTATGCCAGTACTTATATGAACTCTGTAAGGAATTTAATCGTTTTTATCATAATTGCCCGGTTAAGGACGCTGAACAGGAAGTAAAAGAGAGTCGATTGAACCTGCTTTTTGCAGTGAAGGCAGTTTTGGCCTCCGGCCTTAGAGTGCTTGGAATAGAACCCCTGGAGGAGATGTAGATTTAAGACAACATAGCAAGAATTCCCGGTAATTCAATTTCCAGGAGCAGTCACGGTTCTATACCTAGCATCTTAAAAAACGCGCTGGCTTTGACCATGGTTTCCAAATACTCTTTTTCTGGATCTGAATCAGCCACAATCCCTCCCCCCACCTGGAAGTAGAGCTGATTATCCCGCTTGACCGCCGTCCTGATAGCGATATTGAAGAGAGCATCACCGCTCAAGTCAATATAACCGATGGAACCAGTATAAATACCCCGGGCGGTGGGTTCCAATTCACGGATTATCTGCATCGATCTTATCTTGGGTGCACCGGTAATAGATCCTCCGGGAAACATATTTTCCAAACAGGTGAACACATGGCTACCCGGTTTGGCTCTCCCTTTAATTTCGCTGACCAGATGATGCCAGTGGGGAAAGGTAACCAAGTCGAAGAGTCGGGTTACTTCCACAGAATGGTTATGGCAGAAACGTCCCAGGTCGTTTCTCTCCAAATCGACGATCATCAAATTTTCTGCCCGGTCTTTCTCGCTGGCTTGTAAGGAGGAGGCCATAGCCATATCTTCTTTTGGGGTGTCTCCGCGGCCGCAGGTTCCCTTAATGGGAGCGGTTACAATATGGCCGCTTTTTTGCTGGAAATTGAAAAACATCTCTGGTGAATTAGAAATTATTTGAAAGGGGCCACAATCCAAATAGGCGGCAAAAGGGGCGGGATTGATAGTTTGTAATTGTTCAAAGAGATAGGGCGCGGGAGTTGATACCTCTCCCTGAAAACGGTGGGAAATATTGGCCTGGTAGATATCGCCTGCAGCAATATATTCCAGGCATTTGACAATTTTTTTCTGAAAATCCTCCTGGGAGAGAGTAGAAGATATCTTGAGGTCAGGAGATGGCAAATTTAGAGGAGGAGAATTTTGCTTTTGGAAATATTGCCGGCAGATTTGTAGTAAAAGTTGAGCGGTATCATCTCTATCCTCTCCAAACAGGTAGCCACGCTGTTGATAATGGTCAAAGATCAATCCCTGGTTATAAAAAGCCAGCCAGGCATCGGGAGTTATCTTCTGTTCCTGGTTTGGCGGAGTGAGTGCCCCGGAAAGCGCACCGAATTCATAGGAGAAAAAGCCTACCAGACCGCCACTGAAAAAAGGTTTTTTTAATGGTGAAATCAGGGTAGAGTTGTTTCGGTTGCAATTATTATCTAACTCTTCTTGTTGCAATTGTTGAAAAAATTTACCTAAAAAAGAGAGGACCCGGGTGGAGGAGTAAGTTTCCTCCCGTTTTTTAGGTCGTTTAATTTTAACGGTGCTGCCGTTTACCTGGATCAAGGCTTTTGGGAGCAGGGAAAAATAGGAAAATTGGGGAGGAGACAAAGTTTCATTGGAACTGTATAGGAAAATAGGATGGGAGCCGGCCGGCGCCAGTCCAGGAAGGGAGGATGGGTTACTAATATATTCTACTTCACGCACAGCCGTTGTCCCAGGAGTTCTTTCAGGCTGTCAATTCCCAGTCCCTGTTTGGCGGAGATAAGATGTAATTTCACCTGTCGCTGGGCAAACTTTTCTTGCCAATATTGGCTTTTTTCTTTGACCATATCTATATCTATTTTATTCAACACCACCATCTGAGGTTTTTCAGCCAATTGAGGATTAAAAGTGAAAATTTCGCTGTTTATAGCCTCAAAATTGGACTCCAGGTCATCATCTTCGTGCTCCAGGCTCAGTAGATGGAGGAAAATTCGGTTCCTTTCTACATGGCGTAAAAATCTGGTTCCCAATCCGGTACCTTTATGGGCGTTTTTGATCAATCCGGGCAGATCAGAGAGGGTAAACCGTCTATAATTGGGCAGTTGAACAGAACCTAATTTTGGAGTGAGAGTGGTAAATGGGTAATGACCAACTTTGCTGGCTGCCCTGGATATACTGTTGAGCAGGGTTGACTTGCCGGTATTTGGGAAACCGATTAGGCCTACGTCTGCCATCAGTTTCAACTCCAGGCGGAGCCATCCGGCTTCTCCCTCTTCACCCTGGGTGGCGGTTTTAGGCGCCCGATTGCGGTTGCTTTTAAAAGAGAGATTGCCCCGGCCACCTTTCCCGCCCTGAGCCACCGTCAGTTTTTGGCCTTGGCTCAGCAATTCGCCAACCATTTTGCCGCTTTCCTGATCCCATACCACCGTGCCCAGGGGAACTTTGGCCAATAGATCTTTACCTCCGGCTCCGGTTTTGTTTCTGCTGGAGCCTTGCTTACCTTTTTCCGCTTTGAGTTGGTTTCGATAAAAAAGCGGCTCCAGGGTGTTTATAGACAGTTCTCCCTGTAAAATAATATCTCCGCCCCGGCCGCCATTTCCGCCATCAGGGCCACCTAAAGGGATAGTCCGGGTCCGCTTGAAACTGGCGCATCCCATCCCACCCTTACCAGCCCGGATATATATTTTTATTTGATCAATGAACTTCATCTATAGTCGTGATTGAAAATATTGTTCATAGCGTGAATTTGGAGGCGCGGAGATACATCCGAATACCTAAAAATACAAGAAGGGGAGAGGAGAAAATAAAGGGAAGGTATTATTTTATAAAGGGAGAAAACTTTAGTTGGCTTCCGAAGCGGCATACACGCTTACTCTCTGCCGTCCCTTTTTGAAATATTCAAATTTTACCTGACCGTCTATTTTGGCAAACAGGGTAAAATCGTTACCCATTCCCACGTTGTTGCCGGGATGGAGCTTACTGCCTACCTGTCTAACCAGGATATTGCCGGCTCGAACCAATTGTCCACCGAATTTTTTTACACCCCGTCTTTGAGCGTTACTATCCCTGCCATTACGAGTAGAGCCTTGACCCTTTTTATGTGCCATTACAAATTTCCTTTTTATTTATTCAGAAATATTTTCTTGAGTTTTTTCTTCAACTGTATCTTCGGTCTGGATGGGCTCAGATTGAGTAGTTTCAATACTAGGGGCTTCCGTCTTCTGGCCGTCAAAAACAATTTCATCTATAACCACTTCAGTAAACTGTTGGCGATGACCTTGTTTTTTGGCCGAATCTTTTCTGCGTTTCTTTTTGAAAACTATCAGTTTTTTCTCTTTGCCTTGTCTCAGCACGGTGGCGGTTACTTTGACATTATCAAGTACCGGACAGCCGAGTATCGTTTCTGTATCGGCACCACCCACCATTAAGACATGGGAAAAATCAATTTTCTCTTTTTCCTGGCCGGGTAATGATTCCAATCTTACTCTTTCGCCTGGTGAAACACGATATTGCTTTCCACCACTTTTAATTACAGCATACATGGTTTTGTCCTCTATCTATCTAAAATTTTGGAGAGCAGTATTAATTATCTAAAATTTGGGGTTATGTCAAGGATAAAAAAGGAGAAATTAAAAGAACAGGTATCTAATCCCCAGAGAAAAGTAAAATCCCTGCTGAATAATTTCGGGACGGCTGTTCGGAGAGGTCCATTTTCCCGGCATCTCACTCGAGTCGTCGTCGTCTCCTTTGGAAAATCGCCAACTGGTGCCAGCACTGATCAATAGATACTCGGCGGCAAGGACCAAATCCAGGTTGTCATCCACCATAAATTCAGATATAGCCCCCACCCGGGGTGAAAAAATTAATTTTGATACCATGTTGTCGTTGTCATCTGCCCGAAAGGGAAAAACCAGAGGCGCGCGGAAAATTCCTCCCAAAGCGAAAGTGTTGGTTTTGATGATTCTACCGATGACACCCAGGCCCAGCGAAAAATTAAAATCTATCTCATCTCGACTGTCCTTAAGAAACCCAAGTCCAAGGTCAAAAAAGCCGCTTATTCGGTTGAGGGGATAGGCCTCCAATTGAAAATTGAAGTTGGAGAAACGGGAGTCATGGTTGTAAATGCCGGCAAAAGTGATGGCCCCGTTAGCCCCGCTGGCATTCTCAACCAATTTGTGCCCAGGAAGGACTTGATCCCAGCAACGTACCAATTTTCCCTGGCTGGAATCGGCATTGACAGCGGAAATCTCCATCAATCCAATTCTTTTGCCAAAGATAACAAATTCTCTTCCGGCTATTTTTCGTTTTTTAGACGGTGTATAGATATTAAACCATATTCCTGGCGTCAGGCCCATATCTTCCCCCAGGAGCAGGGTTATCTCCCCATCTCGATTCTCCAACACTTCACTGTTAATCAAATACATTTTGCGCAATTGTCTAGAGGCCTGGGATTCGATTCTTGAAAGCACCTGATTGAGGGAGTGACTCTTAACGCCCCCGGTATATTCGGCGTTAAGATTGAATGATTTTAGGGTTTGCCCGGTTTCAACACTCACCATTTTGACAATAGCCCTCAAGGTGGTGTGGATATTGTTGGGATATTTCTCCTCTCCCCTCTTAGTTATCAGGGCTACCACCACTTTTTCAAACAGACCTTGGTCCTCTTCGCCTTCGGGGGGCACCCCTTTTTGGCCAAAGTTGACCACCTGGACGATTATTCCCTCTTTGGCAGCAGCGATTTTGCCTAACTCCACCACGTCATTTTCATCCACCATATCCTTCATCTGCACTTGGATCTCTTTTAAAATTGTTTTTAAATGGTTACGGTCAATAATTTGGAATCTTTTTAAGTCACTGGCTGCTTTGGCCACAATGGCAGTGATGCGGTTGTCAATGGATTTAGGATTGTCCAGTTGTTTGGATGGAAGAATAAGTAGACGCTTCTTGGTATGGGTAATCGAACTCTTTTTTTCATTGCTATCGTTACTTTGGCTATTATCCCTGGCAATTGCCAAGGGCGTCAGGGTAAAAATCAGCCAAAAAACACTGATAGATAGTTTTATCAAAAATCGGTTGAGTTTCATTTTGCCACCATTCTTTTAATGTTGTCAGAACTTCCAGGTTATAGCAGTTATTATTAGTCACCAGAAGTCATACTCTTGGTGACAGTTACATTGCTCATTTTGATAAATCGAGATTTATTGCTTGCTATAATAATAGATGGTTTTCGCTTTCCAGGCAAGAGAAAAGGGTTGTCTTCTGCCAGGAATATGGTACACTGCAATTTATTTATAACACTTATTGGAGTCATCTGTGAATTCCAATCAGGATAAATTGACCGGGGAGCCCAATTTATAATAACTTTACCCGCGGAGAGAATTAATGGATGCCAAAAAAGTACTAATTGTTGATGATGAAGAGATGGTCAGAGAAAGCATTATGTTTTCCCTACTGGGTTATTGTGAAGATCTGGATATAATTACTGCAGCCAACGGCCAGGAGGGGCTGGACCTATATCGGCAGGAAAAACCTGATTTGATTATTCTGGATCTGCGTATGCCGGTGATGGATGGTTTGGAGTTTTTAAACCAGATAAACATATCTCCGGCTGATTCCACTGCCATTATTGTCCTTACTGGACACGGAGGCGATGAGGAGATCAAGCAGTCTTTCAATATGGGAATAAGTTCTTTTTTAAATAAACCTTTTAACGTTTACGAGTTGAGGGGATTGGTCAGACATACTCTGGCTCTCAAAGAAACTCAAAAAGAGTTGCAAAGGGAGATAGAGGAGCGCCGGGCGGCTGAAAAAGCCAGAGATGATAGCGAAAAAAAATTCCAGGCCATCAGCACATCTGCCCAGGATGCGGTGATCATGCTGGATGAAAAAGGGAATATATCTTTTTGGAATCAGTCGGCCTTCAGGATATTTGGTTACAGTGCGCAAGAGATTATGGGTAAATCTATGCAGGAAATGTTGATGCCGGCAAAATACCACCACAGTTTTACTGAAGGGTTCAGTTATTTTCAGGACACCGGGCAAGGGCCTCTGATTGGGCAGACGGTGGAGATGACTGCCAAGAGGAAAAATGGCGAAGAAATTATAACAGAAATATCCATTTCAGCAGTATCTCTGGATGGTAAATGGAATGCAGTGGGTATCTTGCGTGATGTATCCAATCGCCGCCAGGTGGAAGATGAACTTTGCCAATACCGGAATGAGATGAAAAACTTGCTGGATGATGTCAACTAGATCCGGAAACCTTTTTCAACCCGGATTTCACCGGGCTAAAATGCCGGGAGTTAAACCCCTGGCATGAACCAGGGGCAAACTTTTCGTTCTTAAAAACTATATTTCAACTCCGCCAGAGCAGCAGTCATTAACTGGTCCGCTTTTCCCATCATGGTGCTCTTCGGACCACCCAAAATATCAGCGCCAGCGATAAAATCTACTCCATCCGCCACCTTGTATTTGAGCCTGGGGCGTAGCATATATTCCTGGCTGCTTACATTATATAAACCAAATATTTCCAGAGTGAGAGTGTCATACAGGGTTGTCCAGGCCAGCCTGGTGGAGATAGAACTTTGCCATTTATACTGCTGGCTAAAGATCATCCGGTTAATGGTGATTAGCTGGGGCATGGCGCTGTCGACAAGGGGGGTTTTGCTTTTGATATTTTTACCCGTACCGCCATTGTGGGTCCATTTGCCAATATATTGTAAAATTAGCGACAGTTGGCTAAAAAATTCTTTGTCAACTCCCAGCACGTATATGGCATAGGGGTTGGGGGCGTAGATTTTTTCCCTATAATCTTGGGGCCAGAAAAAAGCGGCTTCGCCTCGGAGGCCCGCCTCCCATAAAGTAGTACTAAAATCACAACCTGCCACTTGCTGCCGAAAAGGGTGTTGTCGCACCGAGATATCCAAAAAGGGGCCGGCTTGAACCAGGTGTAAAAGTTCAAACCCGGCAAATCCGGCAAAACCGTTGAGATAGGAAACCGAAAAATCAATAGCGGCCAATTCAGCATTGACTTTTAAGGCAAAAGTAGAGTCTTCCAGCCGTCGCTGGGGATAGTAAGCGTTTAATCGGTTCAAATTAACGTTGATGGTGGTCCCAAAAGGAGTTTTAACCGCCATTCTTCCAGGGAACTGGTAATCGGGCAAACGACTGGGCCGATAAAGGGGCAGCCAGGCGAAGATAATTCGGAAAGGTTCGGGATTGAAAGATAAACGCAAGGCCAGATTGGACAGACGCCGGTCATCCTCCTGGGCAGAACGTACCGCCATATCCTGGGGGGTAAGGTTATCGGTGGGATTGAAACCATCGGCCCGGCCCCAGGCAAATATTTGGTAGCCCAGGCGTAAATCCACGGTATCCCAGTCCAGGGAGATATATGCTTCCCGCAACTCAGCTTCCCAATCTTTTCCGTTCTCGGCAGCGGGAATTCCCTTAAGACGGACTTCGCCATAACCCTGGGCAATATAACCCAATTTGGGCATGGCCTTGAGCATTATCTCGGCGTAGGCGCTTTGGAACTCGGTAGCATCTCCCTTTTGTCCAAGAAAAATATCGGAACGGATATAACCGTTAAAATCGAGTGCTGGTTTTGTGGCCGGTTTTATAGCCTGGTCAAAAAGGCTTTGAGCTGGCAAGTTGAAAGGGACGGCTACAAGAAATAAAAGGAGCAGGGGGAATAATATAGATGGAAGGGTTATTTTTGCCGGTATATTTTTTGTCATTGTCAATCCTTCAACGAGCAAAGAGATGCCGGTGGCCTCTCAGTCTATGGTTTTTCTAGATACTTAAGGGTAAAATATTTTCCCCCAACTCCCTGGTCCAACTCTAATTTTTCAATCTGAATTATTGACTTACGTTGGTTTTGCTGGTTATCCATCTCCAATTTAAAGGCCCGAAAAATATGTTTTTTGGAATTAACCTCTTTTACAGATGACACGTTCAATATTTTCAGCAATTCGTCATCCAAGTCGTAAAACAAAACTTTGCGAAGCACATAATCTTTTTGTCCCACCCACAGTAGGCGGCGTGAATAGCCCGTCTGCTCCGAGATATCTTCGTTTTTAGGTTTGGATTCTATTTTCCAGCAGTTTGTCCCATTTATTTTTTCGCTACCCAGCAGTTTGAAATTGAAATCTTTTACTTCGGGAGGAGAGATATCAGCATAGGAAAACTCAGAGCCCATAAAGCGTTTTGATTTTTCCGAGGAGACAATTCGTCTGCTTTTTCTCAGAGCGGGCAAAAAAATCCACATATCGTCATCTTTCTTTTCATAATCAAAGATCAGAAGACCGGTACCTTTGATATCCGGGGGGTCTAAAAAGCGAAGTAGCCTTTTTTCGGTTTTGCCCTGGTCAAAAAGTTTGGAAATGGTGGCAATTTTCCTGACCCGGCTCTGTCCTTTGGCATTGTAAAGAGTCATGGTAGAAATCTGCTGGGAGTCTTGTGACTGGTTTTGCGATTCCACTTTTTCCATAATCTCCAGGGCTTTATTGGCCTTGCCCGGCTTTGCTGCACCCGGAAAGGATGATAAGAAGATGGTCAGAATACCAATCATTAAAATCACCCTAAAGATTTGGCGGTCACCTCTATTTTCTCTTTTTAAGAGCATGCTCAAATTAACATCATTTTTCATATCAAACCCCTGATTAATGTTCAAACCGGTGATGAGTACTTGTTTTTACTATAACATATTGGTTGAGAATAAAAAGCGAAAGCAGACCACATTTCCAGACATAGAAATGGGCACTTTTTTTCATAGGATTTTCTCAATTTTGGGATTAAAGGTTCCTCTTTGTTGGCTTATTTTGCCAATTAGATAGATCAGGAAAAAACCGGTGCCCAGCATGACAAAGGCGCCAATAGCCGCAGCTGCCTGGCTGTTAAAGTAGAGATGGCTACCAAAAGCGCCGCCGGTCAAAAGCGCTAAAGGGAGAAGATACACAATTACAGAAGCCCACAAAGCCCGTCTTTCCGGAAGGCTTAGTTTTACTCTGTCGCCCTCGGTTAGACCAGGGTTGAAATGGATATGCAGAATACGTTCGCTGCTGGATGTGGATTGGCAGAGATTTTTTGACTGGCAATGTTGACAACTGGAAGAACGGTTGATTTTGATTTTCAGCCAATTTTTACCGGCCTGTACCACCCATCCGTTTTCCTGTATCATGGTAAGGATAATCTCTCTTCTATCTTTTCAATAGATTCTTTAGCGTTCTCACGCACATACCGGTTGGTGTCCTCTTTGGCGGCATTGGCCAGAGCCTCCAGCGCTGACGGATCCCCTATATCGCCTAAAACTACGGCGGTATTCTCACGGGCTTTATCATGTTCAACCAATAAAATCGGTAAAAGATCCGGAACTGCGGTTGAGCCAAATTTAACCAAAGACTCCATGGCCCCGCGCCTGACCAACGAATTGTCGTCACTTAGCGTTTGCACCAGTGGTGTTATAGCGGTCGGATCGCCTATCTCCCCCAGGGAGAAAGCAGCGCTGCCCCGCACATATTCACTCTCATCACTCAGGACGGTTATCAGGCCATCCACCGCCCGGGGATCTTTTAATTCTCCCAGGGTTCCTACTACTTTACTGCGCACTTCCGCCTCTGGATCTTTACAGGCCTCTATCAGTGCTTCCACCGCCCGGGTGTCACCAATTTGTCCTAGAGATGAGGCGGCTGCAGCCCGCACAGTTTTATCAGAATCTTTAAGAGCAGTTATTAACGCCTCAATTGCCGAATTGTCAGCCAGTTGACCCAGGGCAACGGCGGCGCCAAAACGGACTCGCTCATTTTTATCGCTAAGACTTTCTATCAAGGGCTCAATTGCTCTAGGGTCACCTAGCCATCCCAGGGCTTCGGCCGAATTGAAGCGGACCGATTCCTCCTGGTCAGAGAGGCTTTTACACAACGGTTCGGTGGCCCGAATATCGCCCACTTGCCCCAGCGCAACAGCCACGCCTTCCCGCACCAAAGGGTTTTTGTCCTCCAGGGTGATTATCAGAGACTCCACCACGGGAGGACCGATCTGTCCCAGAATAATGGCGGCGGTGGAACGCACCTCCGCTTCTTCACTGGCCAAGTCTCTAAAGAGGTCTTTAAATTGTTCGTCCACTTTGTCCTATCCTAATATCGTAATAACCGGTGGGTAAATTTTATCATATCTCAGTGTAGGCTTCAAGACAATTGATACTTATCTGTTGAACAAAAATTCAACCTCTGTTATTCTAATATGATAATTAATTATTTTGGGAGGTCTAGATGAAGATAAAAGCGAGCCAAGGAATTATTTGCCTAATCTCTATTTTGATTTTCACCCTTTTTTATCGATGCGGAGAAGATAAAACCTCTCAGTGCCCTTGTCCGGCTGGACTGGTATGTCAAGATGGCAAATGTATTGACCCCACTTCCGATCAGGGAGGACAGGGTAGCGGCACTTTATGTACTCCTGGTCATAAACAGTGTCTGGATAAAAACACGGTAAAGATGTGCGATACCAATGGTAAAAAGTATATCGAATACGCTTGCAATCAGGGTTCTACCTGTGATAACGGCCAATGCAAACAATATACCTGCACCCCTGGGGCAACCAAGTGCCTTAACGACTACACTCTGCAGGAGTGCAATCAAGAGGGGTCTGCCTTTGTGAACAAAGATTGCCGCAATTTGGGCAGCGGTTATTTCTGTCAACTAAATCAGTGCGCCAATCTTTGCGCTACGGCTGCTGCCAGGAAAAACTACATGGGTTGCGAGTATGTGTCTATCGACCTGGACAACGACAACAACGATACTCAACCTAGTTCCACGGTTACAAAACCCGCAGCCCAACACGACCATGCGGTGGTTATCAGCAATACCCATCAAACCAGGGTTGCCAATGTTCAGGTGTTTGACAATGAAACCGGAAAACAGATTGCTAACAAACCAGTGGCACCATCCAAGGTGGCGACCTTCAAACTGCCCAGAAAAGATGTGGAAGGCTCAAACATCTCTAAAAAATCCTATACCATTAAGAGCGACATCCCGGTTATTGCCTATCAATTCAATCCCCTGGATAACGTGGAAGTCTACAGCAACGATGCCTCTTTGCTGATGCCTACCACCAGCGCCGGAGACACCTATGTAACCCTGAACTGGCCGTCCTACAAGAAGGGCACTGAGGAACGGCCAGGGTTTGTGACTATAGTGGCGGTGGCTGAAGGAGAAACTGAGATAACCGCGTTGGTAAAGGCCACGGTAAAGGCGGGCAATGGAGTTCCTATCATTCAGGCCGGTAAGAGCCAGAATTTTGTCCTGGATAGATGGGCGGTTCTCAACCTGGAAACCGGCACCGATGCCGGTGATCTCTCCGGTTCTATTATCAAAGCCAACAAGCCGGTGGTGGTTTTCAGCGGCAATGAATGCACCAATATACCCAAAACCACCTGTTGCTGCGATCATTTGGAACAGCAGATGTTCCCTCTAAATACTCTGGGCAAAGCCTATATTGCCGCCAAATCAAAGGTTAGAGGCAAAGCCGGCTTTGTGGAACCTGATTTGTGGCGTATTATTGCGACGGAAGATCAGACCAAAGTAGAACTCACCCCCACGCCCAAAGAGGCGCCAGCGGGCAGCAAAGTATTAAAAGCCGGTGAAGTCTGGGAGTTCCTTGCTACCACATCGTTTATGGTTAACGCGGACAAGCCAATAATGGTGGGGCAATTTTTAGTGGGAGACTGGTATGGCGGCCAACCTTTATTGGGTCAGAAAAAAATTGAGGGAGGCGATCCTACCTACATGCTGGCGGTGCCAGTGGAGCAATTTCGCCCCGATTATGTATTTTTAACCCCCAGCAACTACAAAGACGACTATATCAGTATTATCGCTCCCCAGGGCGCTCAGGTAATGTTGGACGGCAAAGTGGTGCAACCGAGCCAATTCAAGGGGGTAGGTCCAACCAAATACTCGGTGGCCCATATAAAAGTAATGGATGGCACCCACAGTATCAAGTCCAATGTGCCAGTGGGACTTCAGGTCTACGGTTATGACAGCGACGTATCTTACGGTTTTGCTGGGGGGTTGGATCTAAAGCAGATAAACAACACAATCCCCCAATTCTAGGAAAAATTAGGCTGCATCTCGACTCATTCTGTATTACCATTAAAAAACTCTCTTGGTTTTTTTAGCAATTTCTCGGGAGTTTCAATTACCACATCCAGCACTTCGTCCATGTAGTTCTGTAGATATTTGCGATAGTATTTTTTCAGCAGATCCGAGGGCTTAAAGGAGCCGGTGATAAAAAATATCATCCGGTATTCTTCCATATTCACCGGCCGGTATTCACGAGCGCCTGATTGGGCCACGGAACCTGCCAGGGTGTCTCCCCGGCCATAGGCGAACATAACTCCCAGGTCCACATTGGTGATGTGCCCTATATATCCGAAGCCCAGGGTACCTCCCCACTGGTCAATAGTATTTTTGGGCTGAAAACCATAGAGATATTGGTACAACTGTTGGGGCGCAACCTCCTCCGGGAGTTTTCGGGCCGAAGAGAAGTTGGAAAAAGCCCCTGCCCGCAGCAGATATTTTCGCCCCAGGTGATACTCACAACCCAAATTAAAATTCAGAACCGCTTTTCTGGCGATATAATTACTGGAGTAAGGTAGGCTGCTCTCACCAGGATGGTGGATGACACTACCTGCTCCTGTAGTACCATTATCATTTCCTTGAATGCTGAGTTTTTTCACTTGAGATGGAAAATCCAGATATTGGGACAGGGAAAAAAAATACTGTAAATCCAAGGCCACCTTGATTTGTTCCGGTTTTCGATAGCCTATTCCCAGGGTTAGACGGGCGGGTAGTTGGTATTGATATTTGCCCCCGGAAATCTCTTTGATGTTATACAGGTCACCGCTTAAGTCGGAATAATCTTCAAAAACTCTACCCTGGCCGCTGAATTGGTAGGAAGAGAGCCTGAGAGATGTTCCCAGGCTGATATTTTTCCAATCGTACTGCAAACCAAAAATAGACGCCAGGTTATAAGAGTGCCCCGAACGAAACCCCATTTTTTTGTTGGCGGCCACTACTTTTCCACTGGTTTCTAAATGTCCGTTACCGTTTTGGGCAACTTCTACCAAAGAGAGTTTGTAGTCATTATCGTGGATATGGTAGAGGAAAAACAGGGATATGCCCAGATAGAGTTGCCCAAAACGGGACGCATAAGTTGGACCGATCCAATAGGTCTGTTCTTTGAGAGAGGTAAATTCATCCAGTTTGCCCAATCTTTTTTCTCCCTGTGGGCTGGAATGATGCCGGTCGATCTCCCTGGTCATGGAAAAAGAGTAATGATCAGGAATAATTATCGACATTAAAATCAGATGAGAACGATTTTTGGCCGGGTCATTTTTAAAGTTGTACCCGTAAACCAGGGAGGTGGTTTGATTGAAAAAAGAGGATGAACCGAATTGGCAAGTTTCAATACTATCCGTGTTTCCTATCTGCTCTGGGCAGGATTGTCCCTTGCCGGCAAAGTTGAAGGTATTTATTGAAAGGCTAAAAATAGAGTGCTCGATTCTGCCAAGACCAGCGGGGTTTATATAAGGCGCTGATGAATCATGGCCAAAAGCGGCGGTTGCCCCTCCCATACCCGCTGCTCTGGAACCGATCAGGTAGTTTTGATAACTAAATGGACCGCCAGCCAGGGCAGGTAGGGTCAAAAAGCAGATGATCATCTGGGTAAAGATAAAAATGGTTCTTAAGTTCACTGGTTGTCATCCGTTGCAAAATCAACCATAATATTTAAACAATGGGTAAATTGGATTTGAAGTTTAGCGATATTTTTATCCTGGAGAGAGTAGTTTACTTCCTGAAGACCAGAAGTATAGTCCAGGCTTTTTGAGGAAAAAGCCGTTTTTATTTGAAAAGGATCGGGTAAATAGATATATAACTCCCCGGTGCGCTGACCAGGCAGGGATAATTCTATTTGTAACCTTTTTTCCTCTTCCAGAAAGGTTTCCGCTTTTATCTCCTCCAGCCCGCCGGTAATGTGTAAAGTTGAACCCACTACCCGGGGGGTTTTGGTCAAGGGGGTAAGGTGCAGGAAAAAGGTGCTGTGGGCTGGCACAAAACAAAAAATATCTTCTCCTTCCCAAATACCTTGATAACGCTGTTTCCAAAAATCAAACACATGGCATTTGGTGTTAGTTATCTGGGTCAGGGGGAGAAAAATATCAGCAATGCTATTATACCAGTTGAACACTGCCACCAGAATTCGGTCGCTCTCATCTGGCCTGGTCCAGTAAACCTGGGGTATCTCCCTGGCAAACAAGTTTAGAGGGGTAGTCTGGATAGCGCTGGCAGGGGGGCAGAGCAATTGAGCCTGCTTTATTCTTAAATCGTCTGGCGAGACTTGACTGCAGTCAAATGATGAGATGCCGCCGGCTATCCCTTTAAGGGTAATTATCGATTGTAGTTCTTCTTCGGTAAAGTGACCGTCATTTGAAATTAAAGCAAGAGTGCCGCTGTCTATACCCCACCAATGGTTTTGGTTCAACAGGCGGGTACCTATGTTGAACAGGGTGCTCTCGGCAGAGGAATCACAACGGATGTGGGTCATTTTGCGTCTATCTATATCCTGCCAGCTGCTACCCATTCCCGGAGTTACATCGATAGCATCGAGAATTCCTATACCGGTACCCAGGGGCACGCTGCTGCCAACCAACAGGGTTTTTTGCCCCACCGCCTGGCGGATGATCTCCAGACCTTTTCTGAGCGCTCCCGCTCTGGTGCAAGTTGGGTCAAAACGTTTTCCTGGTAAACTGGCAGCATAAAGATAACCTAATTTAAAAAACTCGAAACCAGACTGGTTGTGCAGTTGATGAAAATTGATTTTCAGATAATTTTGCACCTCTGGGTTAGTAGTATCCAGAGCACAAAATACCTCATGCCTGGACGGATGAAGGCCAGCATCGACTGGCACATCGTTAGAACTAATTAGAAACCATTGGGGATGACGTTTGAATAGTTGCGAGTCTTTGCGCTCAATAAAGGGACTAATCTGTAATCCTATTTTCCCCGGCCAGGCATTACCCATCTTGCTACCCAGGGATTCTTCGGTCAAGTCAACAAAATTTTTCAACTCTTCAACTTCGCTTAAATACTCAGTCTCCATCAGCCAGTATTGTAAGGGCAATTTTTCGGTTAATTTTTTTGCCTTTTGCCGGTAGTCATCAATGTGGTCCACTGAGGATTTCAGGGTACCCAGGCACCCACAGGAGATTGGGGCGGGTTGGGTACGGGGTTTCATAACCAGAGCGGATCTATGAAAATAGTCCTCTGCCAAATGAGCCGGATCATCGGTTAACAGAGAAAGTCGACCGCTTTTAACCACCTCTCCCGGCTTAATAACTATTCCATCCAGAGGTATAATATCGTCAATCTGAAAAGATTTTCTCCGGTCCGGCCTGGTTACCACCACCTGATTAAAGCGCTCTTTTAGGTCTATCAATCCGATACTTAGTCCCAGCCTATAGTTGGGAGCGGAAAAAATTCCCATCCAGTCCAGAGAATGATTGCCGGGCTTGGCTTTGGCCAGGTTGGAGGGATTGCAATACATATCGGTAACCAGGGAATTGACTGGACAATTGGCTCTGGTGGAGATTGCCCGGCATCCAGCCGGGCTACAGGACTGGAAACCCAGATCCAGCAGACGCCAATCACCGAACCCATGTTTCTTTTCCACCTCTATTTTTGCGGCTTGTAATAGGAATAACTGCTCTAATTTGAGTGCATCTTTTTGGGTTGAATGGATAAAGACCTCAATCTCAACACCGCTAAATCCCTCATAGAAATAGAAAAACAGATCAAAGGCTACCGGTTGTCCACTTTCGATTCTGAACATTAACATCCTTCCATAACCGTAACTATTGCTGAAAGGGAGATTCATTAAACAGGAGTTGTTAGCATGAAGAGAGGAAAAGTTGTCTTTTTTTTGGTTTTGATCCACATAATCGAGGCTGATAGAGATATCATTTAACTTTATCTGTTGGCCGATGTTCAATGAGAAACAACCGGAAATCAGATCATAATCGAGGAGCAAATTTTGGCATATAACTGATACCTCTTCACTGGAGATATCAATAATCAAATTTTTCGATAGCGTATTCATCTAATCTGGTAACTTGATAACGACTGGGAGTGAAGTTGGGGCATGAGTTTGAATTTGGTCAGCCGTCAGCGTTTCACCAAAAGACTGACGGCAGATGGCTACCCGGGCAAGCCTACTTAAAAATTTGGATTAAACCCTGATTGGTTCCGGCTTGTCCGGGTTAGGATTTTGATTGGTAATGATCAGGGGATAAAAATCTCCAGGCTTTTCAATCCAGCATCACCATCAAATCCGCCACTAACCAAAACTGTCCCATCGTCCAGCAAGGTGGCATCATGACCTATTCTGCCGGTAGCCAGAGCCAGGTCATTAAAAGAAAATTTTCCTTTTGAAACCGAGAAGATTTCGTATTTACTCGGTCCTGCGACTTCCCCTTTTTCATCCATACCACCTATCAACAGGATATCACCGCTTTCCAATTTTACTGCCCGATGCATTACCCTGGCGCTATTCATGTTGATAGCAGTGGGAAAGGTATCTGCATCAGTGGCCAGCACAAAAGATTCCTTGCTGGCGGCCGAGAAACCACCGCGGGTGGTGGTGGCTTCAACCCCACCGGTTACCAGCAGTTTATCTTTTTGATCAGCATCGGAAAATAAAGTGGCGGTCTGGTAATGTAAGGCTTTTCCTTTACCGGTTTTGGCGAAATCGGTAACTTCCAGTTTTCCTTTTCCGGCCAGAGTATACTTAAAAGCATAATTACCCGGCTTGCCGTCTTCAACCAAAGGATTGCCGCCAAAAAGCAGTAAAGCCGAAGGGCCAGTCAGGGGAAATACTGTGGCCGTATGTCCGTTTAAAGCAGTTAACAGGTCATATCCTTCAAAATCATAATAACTATTGCAACTGACACTGGTTCCGGAAACCAGGCAATAGGCGAGAGATGCGGCCCCTCCGGCCAGGTCGCCGCCAAAGAAGAATATCCGGTTATTGACTTTAGTGGTCGTATGTCCCATTTTGTTAATGATGTTAGAAGCATTGTTGCTGGGCTTCAATACTGTTAATGCGGTGGCACCCGTTTTTAAGGTAAAGCCTTCAGTGACATTAAAATCAAAGGCAGTGGGATCAAGAATTTCCACCTGGGGAACATAATCGGTCAACTTTTTATTGTAAACTAACAGGGCGTCCTGATCTTTTCCCATTTGCAAGGTCCCGCTATTGACGCCGCCAACGATCAATATCCGTCCCTGGTTATCGTTCAGCAAAGTGGCAGTATGTAAAGCTCTGGCCTTATTCAGTTTTACCGGTAATTTATATACTTTGCCATTTCCCGGATAGTAAATCGCCAAAGTGTCGGAGGCGATTAATGAGATGCATTTACCTTGATTGCATGTCCCGCTTTCAAAACCTCCTGAAAGCAGTACCGAACCATCTTTCAATTTAGTGGCGGCGTGAAAAAAACGGGCGCTGGACATGGTTGCTATCTCTAAGGAAGATTTTAGCGGCAAAGCCATCATTTGAACCACGGTAGTCTCACCGCCTTGGACGGTGATATTATTTACTCTTCCCTGAAAGGCTTGTGATCCAGTGCAACCAGCATCTTTGTATCCTTCAAAGTTGATAGTCAGATTGGTTCCAATGGGAACTTCCAATTTAATGGACTTTTGGTCGGAGATATCCTGACAATCTATCTGTTTTAAATTGACCTTTTCCCCTTTTTCTACATCCAGCACTTTGTCGATGCTGAACTTAGCGCTTTTTACTGTATCTGCCAAACCATCAGCCGCTAGATATTGTCCAGAGGAATTTAACGCAGTTATCTGCATTTGCAGTTTGGCGTTCTCTGATCCGCCGCTGCACGCAAAAACCAGGAACATGATTATCAATATGACTGATTTTAATCCGGTATTGAAATCCCGGGAATTTTTTTCGTTTTTAAAGATTTTTTCTGAAAGTTTGCTATGTTTTTTCATGGTCCTATCTTCCCCTTATCGCATGATGAAAAGTTAAATCCACCGTTCCGGTAGTCGGAGCACTGGCAGCGTCATCACCAGAAGCAGCCACGCCGATAATCACGCCGGTGACTACTACTGTTCCGCCTACTGCCGCCCAAAACCACCATTTGCTTTTATGTTTATCCAAAAAATGGTTCATCTGTTGAGAAAAAGATTTCTCTTCGACCGGCGCTTGAGTAGGTAACGTTTTAGGTAATTCAAGTTTTTGGGCAGCAGTGGTCTCGGTTGTTTTTTTTGCGGCCTCTTTTTTCACTTCAGCCTTGGTGTCCACTTTTTTTGCGGTCTCTTTTTTCACTTCAGCCTTGATGTCCGACTCTGCCGCCTTTTTAACGCTACTATCTGCAGTGGTGTCAGCCACAGCAACTCCAGCCCCTCCGGTATAGAGCAACACCATTAACAGAGTAAAAGTGACAGTGGCCATTGTTTTTCCAGTTAACGGCCGGTAAAATTGATTCATAATTAACCTCCATTGGTGTTAAATACAGAGCCATTTTTGGCTCATAAATTACTGTCGGTAAATGTAAATAATCACATTTGGAATAGTATAATCTAACCCTAAAAAAAATCAAGAAAATATCCGTTTGGTAGGTTAAAATAATTTTAAATGGTCGAAAGAGTGAGAGCTGGTTATTTTTGCCGGCATAGTTTATAATTTTAATAATGAATATCGGTTTTAAAATATCCAAATTTGTCATTTTAGCCGGGGTTGTTTTTCTCCTATTACCCTGGTTATTAGCCTGCGAAAAAAAAGGAAAAGTCCCCGAAATTAAAGATGGCGTACTAAATTTGAGCCAGGTTGATGTCGGGCAGAATCAGGTTTTTCTTCTGAACGGCCCCTGGCGGTTTAAATGGAAAAAATATCAGGTTGATTTTAAAGATCCCTTTTTTGATGATTCTGGTTGGGACACTCTTCATTTGCCCACTTATTGGGAAAACCAGACCGGAGATTCCCAGGGTTTCGGTTGGTTAAGATTGACAGTAATTTATCCTCCAGGCCGATTACCAAAAAGCTTGTCTATTTACCTGGGGGAGATAAGAACCGCTTACACTCTTTATATCAATGGCCGTCAGATTTTAGCCAGCGGCAAAGCCGGTCACAGCGAATCATTATCCAGCCCAGGCGTTAGCCGGCAGATCCGGGATATCCCCTTCTCTTTGCTATTCGGAAACCGGATAGTAATCGCCCTTAAAGTTTCTAATTTTTTCGATCCCATTGGGATGATTACCGCCCCGAAACTAGGCGTTAGTAAAAAACTTCATTACCAAAAATGGCTTGAGGATGTGCTGGACTTGGTGGTGGCCGGAATTTTGTTAATGATGTTTATATATCACTCGATTCTCTGGCTGGAGCGGAGGCGGGATAAGGCCAATCTCTATTTTGCTCTCCTCTGTCTGAGCATTTTGGTTTTTACCGTTACTGTCAGCGTATTACTCGAAAATCTTTTTCCAGTGCCAGCGGTATTTTTTATCTCTTATAAACTAACCTATTTTAGTATTTATGGCATCTCTCTGTTCCTGCTCCTCTTTTTTCATGCTCTTTTCTCCCGTTCTCACACCGTTAAAATAATTAAAATCCTATTCATGGCCAATGTCTCCTTTACCCTGTTTACTCTGCTGACTCCGCCAAAGGTTTTCGGCTCCTACCCGGCATTGATAGTTTTACCTATAATTTTTTCTTTTTTCTGGATTGCAGTGGTTATTGCCACGGCAGTGAAACAGAAAAAGGATGGCGCTTTGATTATCTTGTGCTGCTACATTCTTTATCTGGCGGTGGCGTTTAATGATTTGCTTCACTACAGCAAAGTAATTTTCACCGGTTTTTATTCTCAGGCAGGACTGGTTTTCTTTATCTTTTTGCTCTCTTCCTTCCTTTCTTCCCGTTATGCCCGGGCATTGAATCGCCAGGAACATCTTGCTCAGAATCTGAAAAAAGAGAGGACTCAACAATTTCAAAATCTTAATTATTACCACAAAGAGTTGGAGGAGATAGTTGGTGAACGAACATCTGATTTGCTGGATGAGATATCTTTGCGGGAAAAAGCGGAAGAGACTTTGCGGCTGAGTCAACAGAGGCTGGAAACCATTTTTGCTTCATTGCAGACAGGCATTATAATTACCTTAAAAAAAGATTTACGTATTAAGGAAGTTTACCCGGCAGCTTCCAGAATGATTGGCCGACCTCAGGAAGAACTAATAGGCCGGGATATCCAAAAATTTATTGAATTGCCCAGCCAGAATCAGGGCTTGATCTCCTCAATTAACCATGAGGGCAAAGAGGTTTATCTGATCAAGGATGACGGCTCCAAGATACCTATTTTACAAAATATTACTGAGGTGGAAATTGACGATGCGCTTCATCTGGTGCACAGTTTTACCAATTTGAGTAATTATAAAAAAATAGAGGAGGAGATAAACAAATTACAGAGATTAGAGGCTCTCAACCTGTTTGCTGTCGGGTTGGCCCATGATTTCAATAATATGCTGGTGTCGGTGTTGGGAAACGTGCAACTGGTAAAATTATTCAGCACCGATAAAAAAATAATCAGTATGATGACCGATGCAGAACAGGCGGTTTTGACAGCCAGAGGAGTCACCTCTCAACTTTTACAGTTTTCCCTGGGAGATAAACCTGAAAAGGAACTTTGTCAGGTGGGGAAACTGTTGGAGGAAGCCTGTAACCCGACTCTCAGCGGCACCAATGTTAAAGCCATATTTTCGTGGGACAAATCCACCTGGCCTATCCTGGTTGACAAAGGACAAATAATCCAGGTAATCAACAATTTGGTGCTCAACGCCCGTCAGGCATTGATAGATGGAGGCACCATTCTGGTGGGGGCGGAAAATTTTGATGCTACCCTTGAGCCACATCCGGTTTTTCAACCCAAAAAATACGTCAAAATTTTTATCAGAGACCATGGCCCGGGAATACCGGAAGAAATTAAAAAGAAAATTTTCAATCCCTTTTTTACCTCTAAAAAAGAGGGCAGCGGGTTGGGTTTGGCTACCTCCTTGTCAATAACCACCCGGCATAATGGTTATTTAGACCTTAGAACAAAAGTTGGTGAAGGCACGGTTTATTATCTTTATCTGCCAGCCTCTCCAGACCAGAAAATGACCGCCAATCTTTTCGCAAAAACGGTAATCCAGGAAAAAAAGAACGCTGAAGCAATGGCCGACATGGTGGGTGCAGAGATTGACAAGGAGGTAAAAAAACCAGCGGTTGATGATATGGAAGTTTTTGAAAAAGAGTTACCAGAAATTTCTGGCCGGGAAAAGCCGGTTGATGAAAGTCCAGATAGCAGTGATAAAGAAAAATTATCTGTTCTAATTATGGACGATGACGCCAAACTCAGGTCTCTTTTGGCGCAAATGCTCCAGTTGATGGGGTATGAAGTGGAAGCAGCACCAGACGGTGAAACCGCCCTAAAAATTTATCGCCGTAAAATAGATGGCGGCGAATCTTTTTTTGCGGTTATTCTCGATCTTACCATACCCGAAGGTATGGGCGGCCAGGAAACTGTGAAAAAGATGTTGGAGATAGACCCATCTGTCACCGCCATCGTCTCCAGTGGATACTGCGATGAACCGGTGGTGGCGAATTTTTCCAAATATGGGTTTAAGGGGATTTTGCCGAAGCCTTATACTATAGAACAACTAGCGCAACTCCTGGAAAAAATTAGGCTGCATCTCGGCTAACGTTGTTGCCAGAGTCAAAATAGTCCTCGGCGTATTATTATACGCCTGCGGGTATTTTGACTCTGGCGCCTAGTTATCCGAGCGCAGCCTAATTTTTCCAACTCAATGGATTTCTGGCTGCATCCCGGATAACGGACGCCGAAGGTGATCCCTTTAGGGATGTTGCCAATCCCCTTCCTGTTCTTCCAGGATATTTAATAGTTTTATTAGTGGCAATCCGATTATGGTGTGATAGTCGCCTTCGATTTTTTCTACCAGCCAGATCCCCCGGCCTTCAATTTTGTAACTTCCGGCGCAGTCGAGACTTTCTCCCTGTTCCAGGTAATGTTCAATTTTTTGGTCGGAGAGTGGTTTGAAGGTGATTTTGGTGGAGTCATAGGTGTTTATCTGCCTGCGGATTTGCCCCTGGTCATCACTCCAGATTACAGACAGCCCGGTAAAAAAAGTGTGGTACCGGCCCGAAAGTTGGCGCAATCTGTGTCGAGATTCAGCCAGGTCGGCCGGTTTTCCTATTATTTCGCCATCCAAGTCCATAACCTGGTCGGAGCCGATAATAATCGATCCAGGAAAAGATGGAACTAAACTCTCAGCCTTTTTTTTTGACAGGTAAACTACGGTTTCGGAAGGCGAAAGTTCTAGCCCGTGTTCTTCCTGGTATAGGGGGCTGGCTTTTTGAAAGTCAAGTCCGGTCTGCTGCAGCAGTTTTTCTCGATACACCGAGGTGGAAGCCAACACTATATTTTTCATTTTAGTCTCCGCTGGTAACAACCCTGCAGCAATTTATCCTGCAAAGTGAACATTTGGGACATCTCCTTTTGATCTTCCGCTTCGTGGTTATACCCCAGTAAATGTAACAGCCCGTGAATGGCTAGAAAGGTTAACTCCCGAAAATAGGGCACACCGTGTTCGTGGGCCTGCAGTTTAATCACCTCTGGCGCCAGCACCACATCGCCCAAAATAAGTGGCAATCCCTGGTTTTGCTTTTGCAGATCTGCCAATTGCCCTTTTCTCACCATGATCTGTTGTTGCTCATCCAGTTGGGAGAAGGATAATACATCAGTTGGCCGGTTTTTACCCAGGTATTGCAAGTTCAGGGCTGCTATCTCCTCCCTGGTGCAGAGCAGTATGCTTAGTTCTGCCTGTTCAAAGCCCAAGCCTTTTAAGATCTTCTTCATCCTCTGTTTTAGTGTCGTCAGATCGCTTTGGACTTGGTTTTGTCGGTTGCTGATTTTGATCTGGATCTCCATCTTCCTTCTCTTTTCGTCCCTTTTTGTCGGTATCTAATTTTGCAATAGCCTGGGGATATTTTGGCCTTTGATGATGAATACTGGTTAGTCCTTTGATAAAACTTTTGGCTATCTTGTGTAGATCTTTCAAGGTCAAATCACACTCGCTGAATTGACCATCTGAAAAAATCCGGTTGGTAATCCGCTGCACCATGCCGGTAATCCTGGCCGGAGTTGGTTCCTCTAGAGTACGGCTGGCTGCCTCTATGGAATCGGCCAGCATCAGAACCGCCACTTCTCTGGATTGAGGTTTCGGCCCTCCATAGCGGTAATCTGATTCGTTTATCTCCGGTGTATCGGCAGACCGGCTCTTTTGGGCTCGTTCATAAAAATACCGGATCAAACTGGTACCGTGATGTTGGGCAATGGCATCATGAATAGGTCCGCCCAGCTGGTATTTTCTGGCCATATCCAGCCCGTCACGCACATGTGCCCTCAGGATAAGGGCACTGATGGAAGCGGTTAACTTGTCGTGACGATTCGCCCCATCGGTTTGGTTTTCAGAAAAATAGAGGGGATTTTTACATTTGCCGATATCGTGGTAGTAGGCCAGCACCCGGGCCAACAATGGGTTGGCGCCAATTGCCTCGGCAGCGTTTTCAGCCAGGCTGCCTACGATATATGAGTGGTGATAGGTTCCTGGTGTCTGAACGATAAGCATTTTTAGCAGGGGATGGTTCAAGTTGGCTAATTCCAGCAACTTGATATCGGTTGTATAGCCCAGTCCCGCTTCCATGGCCGGCACATAGGCTGACACCAAAATAGAGGCTCCTATCCCACCCAAGAGGCCAAAAATCATGGCCGGCAGAATATCGGCGGTAGAGACTTGCTCTGCCATTAGACTTAAAAAGAGGATCACCGCCATGTTGAATAGACCGGTTTTGAGGCCGGCTTTCAGCAGAGTTGTCCTCTGGGTGGCTCGGGCGCATGAACCAGCAGCCACCAGACAACTGACCAGAAAATAGAGCGAGTAATAGATATTGTGTTCAAACATCAAGCCCGCGAAAATTGACAGTACAATGGAAAAAATTATTACAGTTTCACTGTTTAACAACAAGCGGATAGCCATAGCCCCGGCTGCCAGCGGAATTCCGTAATAATAGGCGGCCAGGGGGATATAGCTAAATTTGTCTTTCAAAGCGTCTACCACCTCTTTACTGACTTTGCAGAACAATAGAAAGAACAGAAAGGTGATGGTCAGCAGGAAAGTATCTTTCAAATTGTGTTTGAATTTTTTTACATGCTCACTGCCAAAGTGAAAACTGCTCCAGAAAAGTAGGGCAAAAAGCCCCAACAGCCCCAAAGTAATCAGAAGAATATTGTAATCCCGACTTTCCTGAATCATTCCTTTGAGCAGCAATAGGTGCCGCTGTTCAATTTTTTCTCCGTCCCGGATAATCATCTCCCCTTTTTTAATCGGGATAATAACCGGTGTAATTTTTTTTCTGGTCAGGTAGCGCCGCCATTGAGTTTCACCCCGATTAAAGTGCAAGTTGGGAGAGAGCAAATTAAGGGCAATTTTCAAGATCAATCTTTGTTCATTTTGGGGTATATCAGTTAACAAAGAGGTGTATTCTTTGGTTAAAATTCTTCGCACATCGGTTATCGTCAAAATGGTTTTTGGCTTTACTTGGTACTCTTTTCCCGCTGGTTCATAGTTGGATATCGGCCTGATTAAAATTAAACTGTCTTCTCCTTCAGAGACATTGGTTACATTTCCCAATACCATAAAACGATATGCCACCCTGACCAGTGATACCAGAGCCTGTTCCATTTTGATACTGAATTTTTGCCAGGCCAGTTTTTGGAACTGGGCCTCTTTGATTTGTAAGTAGTTAACCGCTTCTTTCTTCCTTAAAGCCAGAGAGCCTTCCAGAGCCTTTAAATTATCCTGTCGTTCTTTGAGCAACTCCTGGTATTTTTCAGCGCTTAATAACTTTTCCCCCTCTTTCTCCACCAATTTCCCCCTCCTGGGCTTGACAACAACGGCCAAGTTTTCATTTATCTCCTGGATTTGCGCCTGTAGTTTATCCTTGTTGATATAATAATTTTGCCAGGGGCTAAAAGCCCGGTGAATATTTTTAATGGCCATATCTTGTATGTCGAGGTTGAAATCGTAAACATCTACGATTTTTTCTTCCGCCTGCTGGATTTTTTCATTGGTAGCCTGGCGGTCTTCGATATAATAATCGCGGGTGGCTTTGATATCCCGGTCGATTATCTCCCCCACCTCCATCACATCCATTAGGGAAAGGGGCAAAGTAGGCCGGGGAATTAATAGGTAGGTGGAGGCCAATACTATCAGGATCAACAAAAGCAGCCTGAGATGGTGGCTTTTACTGTTGGGGTCAGGCCATATCTTCAAGCCCGACTTGACAAATTTTTTTCCCTTTTGCAACAAATTAAAAGCGGTTTCTGTTTCATTTCTTAATTTATCTTTCACCTGGAGTCCTCCTCCCCGGTAGCGTAGGCTTTTATTATTTTTTGAACCAAAGGATGTCGGACCACATCTTTTTCACTGAAATAGCAGAATTTGATCTGCGATACTTTTTTCAAGATCGATATTGCATGGATCAAGCCCGATTGCTGGTTGTTCGGCAAATCCACCTGGGTGATATCTCCGGTGAGTACTGTTCTGGTGTTAAAACCGAGCCGGGTGAGAAACATCTTCATTTGTTCAGGGGTAGTATTTTGTCCTTCATCCAAAATTGCAAAGCAGTTGTTCAGTGTTCGTCCTCTCATAAAAGCCAGAGGGGCCACTTCGATGTTTCCTTCCTCAAGCAATTGGTTTACCCGATCAATCTCCATCATATCGTGGAGAGCATCGTACAGGGGCCGCAAATAGGGATTTATTTTTTCCAGCATGCTGCCCGGTAAAAATCCCAGTTTTTCTCCTGCTTCTACGGCCGGTCTTACCAGGATCATTTTATTGACAATATGTTCCGACAAGTAATAGACCGCCATAGCAATGGCCAGGTAAGTTTTACCGGTGCCAGCCGGTCCAATGGCAAAAGTCAAAGGTGAACGGGAAATGGCTTCAATATATTGTTTTTGGGCCACTCCCCTGGGTACCACCGGATTGCTTCTGTATGGAAGGTATATACCATTTACAAAAAAATCTTCTAACGCCACATTTTGGTCATCAATAAAAAGATCAAAAGCCCGCTGGATATCATTTTTTGAAATTATCACCCCTTTTTTCGCTATTCCCTGGAGTTTTTCAAACAGCAACTTTGCCCTTTCAACTAAGCGGGCATTTTTTCCGCTGATAAAAATTTGGTTTCCCCTGGCCATAATCGCAACCGAGGCAATTTTTTCCATATGCCGCAAATTTTCATCATTTTTGCCGCAGATATTGAGCAAGGCTCCCATATCTATAAAATCTATTTTTTCTTTTACATTTTCCATAAACTTAATAACAAAAAGAACTCCCGGTATTTTAATGCCGGGTTGAATAGCAAAAAGACTTTTCCGGTAGTTTATTACTATTTCAAGTTAAAACTGTGAATAATTTGTTTAAATTCTGCCTGGTAAAGCAGGTTTTTTTTCAGAAATCCGCCCTCGGTTAATTGGTCAACTTTGGTGGGTAATTTTCCTTTCTCTACCCAATAAACCCGGATAGCATGCCGCCCTCTGATATAGCGGTTGTATTGCATCATGGTTTTAACTTGTTGATCCAGGGGGCAGAGATAATGGGAGAAGGGGTTTATTTCATCTAGACTTCGGGCATAATCGTATAGCATATATGAGGCCAGAATCAATACCGCTGCCGCAGAAAGGTTGAGTAGAGTGGACAGAAAGGTTATCCGGCTTTTTCTCCCATGTGAAGCGCCGGCTTTTTTTCTTGATGAAGCCTTTGCCAGTTTTATTAAGTCTGCCCCCAGGAGGTTTTTTAACGCCCGGCTGGTTTCGAACAATCCTATCCTGGTGATATAGGCCAGTTTTTCCACATCGAAGAGGCCGTTTACCTGTTGAAACACCTTTTTTTCCCCAGAGCCAATCTCCCGGTATTTTCCTTTTCCAGCAATTATATCACCAGGGGTAGAACCCTGTTGTCCGGGAATATAGATGCTTAAATCCTTGATTTTTTGAAAAATAATCTTTTCCCCTTTAATTTTTTTTCGGATGCCAGGCCATTCATCCATCTGCCTCATTCCTTCCATCAACACCTGGTCTACTTTCAGATCAATCATCCGGGTAAAACTTAATTGCTCTTCATTTTCGGCCAAAAAATTGTATTCCCCCTTTTCCCAGGTAAGTACCTGATAGGCAAGTTCGGTGCAGAGTAAATTTAAGATAGCCTGAACCTGGTTGGTTGCCAGTAGGTTTTCGTCCAGAATTATCTGGTTCAATTTTTTCAAAGTGCGGTAATGGATGTTCATCAGCCTTTGCAGATCTGAGTCATCTATTAGTTCTGCTTTTATGAGTGCCCGGCCGAACAATTTATCCAGACCTGTACCCAGAGGCTCAATGTAGACTATATTACCCTGAAAAAATCCCAGGTTAACCTGCTTTTTCCCTTTATATAACTGGAGCAAGCCACTTTTTTGCTGCCGCCATAGCAGTTGTAATATCTCGGCCATACCTAACGATGCTATGCTGCCTTTGAAAGACATGGTATTTAATCCTTATTTATTAACTTTTTCTCAACATTGAAATTATAGATATAAAGGAAAACAGGAAAATAATGCCCCAAAAAAATATCAGAAACATTTTCGCTGTGGTCATAAACAGATCGCTTGTGGGTAACAGGTATACAGCCGGGAAGTTCGACAACAGCAGACTTGAGATTGCCAGGGAGAATAGAGATAGAATCAAAAATCCTGCTAAAGATGCTCCCAGCCAGATATGCCCGGCACCCTGAGCCAACAGGGTAAATATTACCGTGGTTATCTTGGTGACAAAGGTATGTAAGTCTATCTTTTTTCCTTGCTTCATCCGGGTTCTGAGGTTGATCAAGACGCTGGCATTAACCAATCGGTGGCATTGCAGGCAAATGGTTTCATCCTCACTTTCGGTTTGGCACTTTTTACAAATTATCGAACCGCAGTAGGAACAACGGCTGGAGGGTTGCAATTGCCTGATCAGAATAAATGTCAGCAAGGTAATGATCACCAGAAGTTGTGAAAAGAAACCAGTGAGGTAGAGAGGGAATTTTCCTCCGGAAAATTGCCAGAGCCAATTTCTGATTTTTATTCGCTCTTTTACATTAATCCAGGTGACCTGTTTCAGTTCATTATGTTCCAGAGGAATATCAAGCAACCTTTGGGCTGGCTCAATTACTTTTTGATGAAGGGGTGAAAATACAGGTAAAGAACTGATGGCAAAGGCTTTTTTTATCTCCTCCTCTCCCATTTGTTGATTTTCCAATTGGAAATAGGTTTGACCTAGATTGTAGTGGATTTCCGCCTTTCCTGGCAAGTTATTTGTGGCTATTAAGTAGTGTTCTGAGGCGGTTTGGAAATTACCCCAGGTAAAGTAGATGTTACCTAGATTATTCATCACTTTTCCTTTAAGCCTTTTATTCTCCTTTAACAATTGTAAAATATTGAATGCTTTTTTTAAATCTCCATTTCTTTTGGCTCTGAGCGCGGTTGAGAATGATAGCAGATCGCGTATTTCTTTATTTGTGGGCTTTAATAGGCTTTTTTGGGATTCTTTGGTTCGGCTTTCCGGGGTCCAATTATAATTCAACTCATATAGGATATTTGCCTGGGGCAAGGGAAATAACAGTGCATCAGTAACGTGGCTATAAAGAGGATTGGAAAAGCCGATAAACAGGAGAAAAAGGTAGGAGATCACCTTCTCCCGGCGGTTTTGATACAGCAATGTCATAGTAGAAAAAATTCCCAGGATTATCAGCGGACCGAACTTAAAAAATACCAACATTCCCAAGAATAAAAACAGAGCCAGAGAACAAAAAAAACTGTTTATCTTGGTAAGGGTTAAATGATACAGAGTGTGGGCCACAAATTTGAAATATTTAACCAGTATTATCAGGGCAAAGATAGAAAAAGATATTGACACTGATAAAAACAAGAATATGGTCAGGATGGCTTTAATTCTTCCTTTGAGCCTGAAGTCTTTCCAACCGGCAATTATCCCTTTTCTCACGTAATTAAAGGCTTTACCCAGGTTCATGTTATCGGATTTTATTATGATTTTAGCGGCAAACAGGTAGGCGTCCAGATAGGCGGGAGATATCTTAATAGCCAGGTTAGTTAGATTTTGGGCTCGAACGAAATCGTGCCACTGCAGGGTGTTTTTTGCCTCTCGCAATATAGCAGCTGACAGGCTAAACATATTTTTAACCGTCATCTGGTTGTGCAAGGATGATATTTGTATCAAATCGGATTGAGCCGCCACCTGGTTAAAATTGGTTTTGTTTTTTAGGTAGGATTGCCAGTGAGATATAATTTTTTTAAAAATCATCTGTCCTTGGCTACTGTTTTGTCTAAGATTTGCTTCTCTTTTTCCGGCACCATAAACTAAACGGTTGGCGCCGGAATTGAAAAAAACAACCACCAGGAGAATTATTGATAGAGGCAATATTTTTTTATTCATAATGGAAATTATATGCCACCTGGATTTAATTGGCAAGAATCTTCCAACATTCGTAAGTCAGCAAATCACTTTCTTTTTGACCGGCAGGGTATACCGTGATAATAATAATTATATACTCATTTGCCAAAGGATAAAATTATTATATGAAAGAGATTAAAATTGATGATTTTCCAGAGTCTCAACAGTTAAGATACCTGGCTACCTTGCAGATGACCGATCTTTTTGCCCCTTTTCACCAAAAAGAGATGAAAGACCTTTTGCACTACTGTTCGATCCGGCATTACGAACCAGAGGAAACTATTATTAAAGATGGAGAAATTGGCAATAATATTTTCCTTTTGCTGTTTGGCATTGTGCAAATAAAAAAACAGGGTAAAGTGATCAGGAGATTAAGCAACGCTGGTGATATGTTTGGCGAAATGGGTATTGTAGACGGTTCTCCCCGCTCTGCTGATGTGTGTACTGAAACCAAAGTTGAATGTTTGGTAATTGACGGCACGGTGCTTGACGCTCCTGACAAGTATGAAGACAAGGAAGTTCTTTATTTATCTTACACTTTTTTTCGTACCATGGCCACCATGCTGGCTGAAAGGCTACGGGACTCCACCCGCAAAGTGATTAGTTTAACTGAAAAATGTAGTGACCTGGAAAAAGGTTTGAGCAATGGCAATGACTCAAATGAGCCCTAAGACTTTTCCAGGCTAAGAACCAAACGCCGGCAATTATTCCAGGCTTTTTCTTTCTCCTCTTCCTGTGAACCTGCCGGAGCAAAACGGGCAAAATCGTACCCCTCCATCTCTGTTATCACCTCTTCGGCCAGTTGGGGTGAAATCCCTTTTTCCTTCAGCGTTTGATTGAGGGCAACCATGGTAAGCCCCTGCACCGGCAGGTTAAACTTTTGTTGTAAAAAAACGCTAAAGATTTTTGCCATTCGGCTAAAAAACTGTTCCTGGTTGTATTTGTCAGCGTCCCGATTAAGTTTTCGCAGTTTCTTGAGGGCAATTACTCCGGGCGATCGGGCAGCGGCCAGAAATAAAATTCCCCTGAGGCCGTTTTTGATTATCGGTATTGATAAAGCCAGAATGTACAAGCCCAAAGGGAGAAAAATAAGCACCCAATACCAATAGGTGTGGTGGATAAAATTAAATTTATTTAGGCTGCTGTTAAAAATAATCGGTCGTATTCTGGTCTGCCTATCATCTGCAGGATTGGCGAGAGAAGTTTTTTCTTCCTGCTCCTTTTGCGACAAGGCGGCGCCGGCGGAATAGATATGGATGGCTTCAGTATTGATCATCCGGTATTCCCCTTTTTGAGGGTCGAAAAAATTAAAGATGAAAGGAGGTATGGTCAGATCACCGCCTTTAAGGGGAAGAAGTAAGTACTCCGCTGTTTTTTCACCGCCAAAGTTTTCCCTTTTGAACCCCTGTTTTTCCTGTAAGGTGGGGTCATATACCTTAAAATCGCCCATAAAGGGCAATTGGGGTAAAGTAACTTGGCTGATATTACCGGCGCCACTGATCCGAATTTTTAAGGTCACTGGTTTACCTGCCGCTACCCGTTTAGGTTTGACATAGACCTGTAAAAAATATTCTCCTACATTATTGCTGGAAAAGTTAGCCGGACGTCCCTGGGAAGGGAGAGGTTTAACCTGGAGAGTCACCTGGTCTGATACTCGCCGGAATCGTTCGGAAGGCATAAAAAAGGAATACCCGGTAGAGATTTCCACTCCGGCTGGAGGAATAGTCAACTGACCGCTTTTAATAGGAAAAATGGCTTTGCGCCTCAACAGATATGAGTTATACTTTATCCCTTTTATATATTCCACCTTTTGGGCAATTCGTTCCGGGGATTCTATCTCTTCACTCCAAAAGTCCTCCATCTTGGGCATCTGTAAATTATCTATGGAGGATAGATCTATTCGACTGTAAAGTTTGAGCAGATAAGTTACCTGTTGGCCAAGGAAAACTTCTTTTTTATCTACCTGGGCAGATAAATATAGATCGGTTCCCCTGGGCATATTGGCCGAAGGAGCCTTTGATGGAGAAGGCTGCCTCCCTGGAGCCGGTGGAGAATATGGCTGTTGCTGTGGAGGTCCGGGAAGGGGAGGGTGATCTTGACTGACTGTTATCTCCAGGGGCTGGGTGGAGTATTTTTTTCCCGCGCTGCTTAGAAAACCGGGCCCAATGGTGAACTGTCCCTCTTGTTTGGCCATCAGAGTGAAGTTGTAACGCTTAATTTTTTTAAAACTACTGGCCCCGCCTCCAAAACTAAAAGCCATCTGTTCCGATGAACGTCTTGACACCACTGAGAATTGGCTCATATCGGGCAGTTGCAGTTTTTCCAGAGGCTGATCCTGGCTATAGGTGATGGTTACCGTGAGAGTTATAGGTTGGTTGAGGCTTACCCGGTCTTGATCCACCTGGGCCTGGTAACTAATCTCGGCCTGGGCGGCAATTGGCTTTACAAAGGTAATAATTACCAAAAGTAATAGGGCCAAAATCAGATCAAATCGTTGATTACAGTTTTGACGGGGCAAACTTGTTGTCTCCAAATTCTTAGTGATTACCAATCTTTATCCGCCTTGTCTGACCGCTGTTCTTTTATCATAAAGTGTTGCATTTGTAAATTCTTTTCCCGCTGGCGCAGGGCATCAAGAATATTTTTGCCATCCTGCTTGGTCAAATCTTTTTTCTCCTTTTTCTGTTCCTCTTTCCCCTTTTGAGGGGTGCCCGCCTGCTGCTTTTTTTTCTGTTTATCTTTAGGCGGTTGTTTTTTCTCCCCCTTCTTCTGGGGTGTTTTTTTCTCCGGTTTTGGAGATTGCTGCTGCTGGGCTTTTTTCTCCCCTTTTTTCTTATCCTGGTTGCGGTTGCCTTTCTGCTGCTCCTTTTTCTTCTGCTGCTGCAACTGGTACAGGGCTATTTTAAGATTGTTGAGAGCACCCTGATGTCCTGGAACTATCTTCAATACTTTCCGAAAGGCGTTAATGGCATCGGACAGTTTTTTCCCCTGCATATAAGTATTGCCCAGGTTGAACCGGCTATCTATTTTAATTTCCCGCATAAGGCCCGATTCTGTATCTCCGGTTTCTCCCAGGGCTTTATGATATTGCTCCAGGGCTTTTTCCATCTGATCAAGCCGGAAATAGGTATTGCCCAGGTTGTAATAGATAGCAGCCTTGGGGGAATTCCCTTGCAGAGCCTTGATATAAGACTCCTCCGCTTTTTGGTAATCTCCCTGCTTAAAATAGTTGTTACCCTGGGATCCCTGGGGATCTTCTATCTCAAAAGGGGAAAAACCCAGGCAAAATATAAGTGCTCCGCATAAAATCAGCACCCATATCTTTTTCATTTTTTACCTCCTGCCCCTTTTTGACCGGGCAAGCCTGGCAGTTTGGTTTTTCTGCGCCGAACCGGCATCCAGGTGATGGCCAGCAGAATAATCAGGGTTGGCAGCAGTAAATATTGGAAACGCTCTTCATACTGGGTGAATAGTCTGGCCCGATGTTCGCTCTTTTCCATCTGGTTTAAGTATCTTCTTACTCGTGATATTCCTAAATCGCCGCTTACGGAATGGATATAAAGCCCTGATGCTGTTTCAGCTACTGCTTTGAGAATGGAATCATTCAGCCTGGTGATCACAGTGTTGCCTTGATTGTCTTTTTTATATCCCCTGATCTTGCCCCCTTTTTGCACCAAAGGGATGGGCTCTCCGGTCAGGGAACCAACCCCCACTGCAAAAATAAACACCCCTTTTTCTTTGGCCAGTTTGGCTTTCTCCAGGGGATCACCTTCATGCCCTTCGCCATCGGTCAGCAGGATTATTACCCGCGATTTGCTGCCGGTTTTACTCCGTTCCAACAGTCCCAGGCTCTCCTCTAGCGCACCGGCCAGATCGGTACCCTGCCTGGTCAACATGCTTGGTTCCACAGCGTTTAAAAAGAGGCGGACCGAAGCGTAATCGGTGGTAAGCGGACATTGGACAAAACTTTGACCAGCAAATACCACCAGTCCGATGCGGTCACCCTTTAAACTGCCGATAAGTTGGCTCAATTCCAACTTGGCTCTGGACAGCCTGTCTGGTGAGATATCCCGGGCCTGCATGCTCAATGAGATATCCATGGCCACCACAATGTCCAACCCTCTTTGTTTCCTAAGTTTAGAGTGGAGGCCGAACTGGGGTCCGGTGGCGCTGATTACCAGGATAAATATTACCACCATCATCAAACTGTGCTGAAAATATTGCCGATCAGCACTATAGTCGGGTAGAAGCCTGCCGATAGCAGCGGGGGTAAAAAATTGCTTTTGAACCTGTTTTCTTTTTTTCCGGCGGTTAAACAGCAGAAACACCATCAGAGGTAAAAAGGCCAACAGCCAGATATATTGAATAGAGGCAAATCTCATCAGGGAAATCTCTCCAGCCTGGTACGTAGTAAAATAAATTCCAATAGCAGACAAAACAGAGCTGCCAGCACAAAATAGAGATAAAGTTCCTGGGGGCGGCCATAGACCTGTTCTGGTAATTTGGAAGTTTCCATCTTATCAATGAGATCATTAAAATTATCGTTTAACTCTTGCCGATCGGCGGCCTGGTAAAATTTACCGTTGGTGGCGCTGGCAATCTCTTTTAGCAATTTGGGATTTACCGGTATCTCTACCTGTTGGTACTGTTGGCGGCCAAATATGCTTTTGCCCACCGGATATGGCACCATGCCTCCTTTGCCAACCAGGATAGGAAAGATCTCGATCTCCAACTCCTTGGCAAAAGCCGCTGCCTTTAAAGGCTCAATATTACCGGAATTATTTTCACCATCAGTGAGCAGTATAACCATCTTGCTTTTGGCTTGAGAATCTCTTAGCCGGTTGAGAGAGTTGGCCAGGGCATCGCCAATAGCGGTACCATCTTTGATCACATCCATTCTCACCGCCTGAAGAATATTGTAAAGTATGGAGTAATCCAAAGTGAGAGGGCATTGGGTAAAGGCTTCACCAGCAAATACCACCAGCCCGATGCGGTCGTTTTTTCTGGAGGCGATAAAATCACCAATCACCTCTTTGGCCACATGGAGCCGGTTTTTAGGCTGGAAGTCTATTGCTTTCATACTGGTAGAGATATCCAATACAATAACGATATCAATTCCTTGCGCATAAAAAAGATTTTTCTGATCAAACTGTTGCGGCCGGGCCAGGGCTATAATTATCAAAAGGATACCTAAAAGGCGTAAAATCAAGGGAACATGTCTGGCCTGGTGCCATAATCCCTGCGGAGCGCCGGCCAGGGGTTTGGTCCAGGAAAAGAGAAAAATGGGATATACTTTTCTTCTCTTGACGGTCAGGCGCCAAACCAGTAAGGGCAAAAAACCCAACAACAGGAGAAAATAGGGTGAGGCAAATTTCATCTTTTTGCCTCCACCCTTGTCACTGTTTTCTCGAAATTGCTCCTGGTGGACTCCACAATATTAAAGGCATAGTCCAACACCTGGGAACAAGTCTGCTGGGAGGGGATATTTTTGGCAAATTTTACCATATCACTTTCAAAGAGTAAAAATTGGGTTTTATGGTAGTCCAGCCCTGGAGTGGGCCGGGCTGACAACGTAAAGAGCAGTTCAGTAGAGGTCATCTCCAGGGCGTCCAATTGATAAAGAGCGCCTAAATATTCCCGAACCGTATCGGAGATGGCGTCGAAATATTCCCTGTACATCCCCCGAGTCAGTAAATTCTGAGTTATAATCAGTTGTAATTTTTGCAGAGCCTTAAGATGCGGTAAAATAAACGGCTTTTCTTCTTTTTTGGTTTTTTTCCTTTTTTGTCCTCTATTATTTTTAATTATGCGGCGGATTAGAAAAAACAGGAGCAATCCGGTCAAAATAGCGGCCAGGATATATAGAGGCAGGTAGTTTTTATAGTAGATTTGACGCTGAGGCGCTATGTCTATAAGTTGGGGCGGCTTATCTTGCTTAAAACCGGAAACTATTTTTACGGTAAAGGGCCCTGCTTTTTCCACCTGGTCGGCTCCTTCGGCCTCCTTCAGTAGAACTTGAAATTCCGGAATTTCCAATTTGCCCAAATCATAGGCCACCAGTTTGAAGATGGTCACTTCCTCCTTTATATCTTCCTGTTCCAGCACTGTTTTTAAGGGCTTATCCAACATTATAAAAGAGCCCAATTCTTTATCCTGCTGGCGGTAAGATTCATTGTTCCACTGAAAAGTGGCGGTTTTGGGTCCACGGATAGTGAGGATAAATTCAAAGGGTTCGCCCAGGAACACCTCTGGTTTACTGATACCTCCCTTGACCTGAAATTGGGCTGGTTCCGGTTTAAAACCACTACCTGCCAGCAGGAAAGTGGCGGCAGAAAATGCCAATATAAATAGTAATTTAACTCGATACATATACTAATACATTCTCTTGGCCCGGCGGCGGAAAAAATTAACCAGGGGCGGCAAATAATCTTTCTCGGTCTTTATATGGATATAGTCCAGGCTAAGTCGTTTGAAAGTGGTCTCCATCTCCTGCCGGTTATTACCCATTTGTTGCTTGAAATAATCTCTCACCAAAGGATCCCGGGTATCAACGGTTACTACCTGTCCGGTTTCTGCATCCAAAAAATCCACCATACCCAGGGGGGGGATATTTACCTCCAGGGGGTCGCTGAGCATAATAGGGACCAGATCGTGTTTGCGGGCCACCAATTTCAGCGAGGTTTCAAAGGGGATGGCAGAAAAAAAATCAGAGAGCAAAAACAGCACCGCCTGCCGTTTGTAAATCCTGGAGAAGAACTCCAGGGGCGCGTTAAAATCGGTACCTCTCTCCTGACCTCTGGCAGTTAACACTTCGCTGATCACTCTTAGCACATGTTTAACCCCTTTTTTGGGGGCAATAAAATTTTCCACCTGGTTGGAAAACTCTAGCAAACCGACTCGGTCGTTGTTTTTAATAGCGGAAAAAGCCAGCAGCCCGGCCAGTTCAGCCATAAGTTCACCTTTGCTTTGCCGCCCGCTGCCGAACAGCCCGGAGGCGGACACATCCACCATCAATATCACGGTTAATTCCCGCTCTTCCACAAACTGTTTGACATAAAGGTCTTTCATGCGGGCGGTGACGTTCCAGTCTATGGTGCGGATATCGTCACCTGGATAATATTGGCGCACCTTATCGAAAACCATACCCCGGCCTTTGAATACCGAGTGGTATGAGCCAGCCAACTTATCGTTTACTATCCGGTTAGTGGTAATCTGAATTTTCTTTATCAGGCGCAACTGCTCCCGGGTAAGCGCCAATCTGGAGGGCGATTTTTGCATCAGGGCACCTCTACCCCCTGGAAAATGGTCTCCACAATCTGGTCGGTGCTCATCTCTTCCGCTTCTGCCTCGTAGGTGGGAATCACCCGGTGTCTTAGCACGTCCAGCCCTACCGCTTTAATATCTTCCGGGGTGACAAAGCCCCGGTGGCGCAAAAAGGCGTGGGCCCGGGCCGCCATATTCAAGTAAAGGGTGGCTCGCGGCGAAGCGCCGTATTCGAGCATCCCCTCTAAAGAGGTGAGTTTATATTGGGCGGGATAGCGACTGGCCATTACCAGGTCAACGATATAGTTCTTGATCTTTTCATCTACATAAATCTGCTCCACCACCTTGCGGGCCTGGAGGATCTCCTGGGCTGAGATCACCGGTTCCACCTCGATATTTTGATCTATTGCCCAACGCTCCATGATCTGCTTCTCCTCTTCCCGGCTGGGGTACCCGATTTTTACCTTAAGCATAAACCGGTCCACCTGAGCCTCGGGTAAAGGATAGGTCCCCTCTTGCTCAATGGGATTTTGGGTGGCCATCACCATAAAGGGGTTTGGTAATTGGTAGCTCTTTTCAGCAATGGTGACTTGCCTCTCCTGCATGGCTTCCAACAGGGCGGACTGCACTTTGGCCGGAGCCCGGTTAATCTCATCGGCCAGCACAAAATTGGTGAAAATCGGCCCCAGATTAGGGGTAAATTCACTGCTCTTCTGATTAAAAATCATGGTGCCGATAATGTCGGCGGGCAGCAGATCGGGGGTGAATTGGATCCGTTTAAAATCAACTTTTACTGCCTGGGCTACAGTTTTAATAGCCAGAGTCTTGGCCAGGCCCGGCACCCCTTCTACCAGTAGATGTCCGCCGCACAGAACCGCCACTATAACTCTTTCCACCAGGTATTTTTGCCCCACAATCACTTTGCCTATCTCGCGGCTCAGTTTGTCCACAAATTGGCTTTCCGATATAACCATTTCGTTGATAGCCTGGATACTGTTTTCCATATATCTCTCCCGGGATAGGTGTTTGAGTTGTTAATATATTAGAGATAGACATTAAGATAACAAAAAAAGTTTGTCAAATATTCCAGAGGGGAAGTAAGATTTATTAAGTTTTTCTCAGACAGGAACCAGACTAATTAAGAATTGGTGCGGGCATACTCTGCGATAACCGATAAGAATTGTTTCTTTTTTAGTGGTTTGGTCAAATGGGCGCTGCATCCGACCCGCAAACTTTTATCCACCATCTCTTTTAAGGCGTGAGCAGTAAGAGCTATAATGGGAGTTGGTTCATGCTTTTGTTGGGATTCTAATTTTCTGATTTTTTTGGTGGCTTCATAACCGTCCATCAGCGGCATCTGTATATCCATCAGCACTAGATCGAACCGGTCTGCCTGGAATTTTTCCACCCCCTGTTTTCCATTTATGGCCATCTCCACCTGGTGGGGAGTTTTCTTTAAAAAGGTCTTTAACAAGTTACGGTTGTCCTCGGAGTCCTCTATCAGTAAAATTTTCAGAGTTTTTAGCGGTAGGGGCGCCAGTTTTTTCGTTTTTACCATTTCTGAAAGTGCGTTACCTTCTTTTTGTCCACTGCTATCCCCCAATAAGGCTCTTCTTAGCGGTTCTTGCCGCAACGGTTTGATCAGGTAAGGTAATTCGTGATTAGACGCCTTGGTTAAATCATCTTTGCGGTGGCGCAACGGGAAGATCAGTATAGTTTTTAGTTCAAGATCTTGGCAGATTTTAAAGGCGTCTCGACCCATAGAGCGTACATCGGCTATCAGGAAATCAAAGGGGTCGCCCTTTTGTTTTGCCATCTTTATTTTCTGGGGGCAGCTAAAAAGCCGTTCTTTTTCACTGACCAGCAAGCCCCATTGGGTGAGCATCTCTTTAAGTTGCCTCCGGATATTGCTGTTTCTGCCCACTACTAACGCTTTTTTCCCTGCCAGGGGCTTGATTTCTGCGGAGGTAATTTTGTCCTTCTGAAGGGAGTTTTCCATTTGCACGGTAAAGATAAATTTAGTCCCCTGATTAAGGTGGCTCTCCACCCATATTTTTCCGCCCATCAGTTTCACCAGTTGCTGGCAGATATTCAAGCCCAGCCCGGTGCCGCCATACTTCCTGCTAACGGAACTTTTTTCCTGGGTAAAGGGGGTAAATATTTTATCGATATTTTTCGCGGCAATCCCAATTCCTGTATCCTGCACACTTAAGCTAATCATCATCTTTCCAGCGCTTTTTTCCTCTTCTGAAACCTGGGGGCCAGAAGATAGCTCTTTTTCCTGCTCAAGGTTATGGATTTGCACCTCTAGTGAAATTGATCCCTCCTCAGTAAATTTTATGGCGTTGTCAATCAGGTTTACCAGCACTTGCCGCAATCTGGCTGGATCGCCTCGCAGCCAACCTGGCACAGATGGGGCAATATGGTGGGTCAATTCAATATTTTGGTTATCGATTTTTATGGCCATTATATCGATGATTTGCTCTATCAATTCATTCAGGTCAAAGTCGATTTGCTCCAACTCCAACTTTTCCGTATCGATTTTGGAGAGGTCTAAAAAATCGTTGATAATGGCCAGCAGGTTTTCGGCGGCACTTTGAAAATTGGTGATGTAGCGCTGCTGCTCTCCGGTCAAACTGGTTTCCCGCAACAGGTCGGCCATGCCGATAATCGTGCTCGTTGGAGATCTTAACTCGTGGCTCATTTGAGTTAAAAATCCACTTTTGGCCTGGTTGGCCTTTTCCGCCTCATCCCGGGCCAGTTGAAATTCATCCGCCAGCCGTTTTTGCATGGTTATATCCCTGGCCACCCCCAGTAATTGCGTGATTTTGTTTTGTTTGTCATGTGTGATGCTGGTGTTGAGAGAAATCCAGATAATATTCCAATCTTTATTAACTATACGAAAACGAAAATCCCTGGGTGGAACAATGTTCTCCTGAAAGGCTTTTTTGAAAATAAAGCCAACCTCATCCAGGTCATCGGGGTGCACCACCTGTAAAAAATGGTGGTCAATAAGTTCAAAATGGTGATATCCCATTATCTCCAGGCCATAATTGTTTATGGTGGTAAAGATTCCATCGGCATCCAGGGTAAAAATCACATCAGGTACATTTTCCAGCAGAAGGCGGTAATCTTCCCGGTTACGGCGCAGTTTTTCCTCGGTCTGCAGACGAATTTTAATCTCCTGGTCGCGTAGTTTAACCATCTCCTGCAATTCGAAAACCTTTGTATCTAATTCATCGGTATGAGATTTGCTCTGCCTTGCCAACGATATTTTTTCCAGAGCCCGCTGTATTATAATACGGATCTCATCGATATCCATGGGTTTTTGTAAATAATCGTAAGCCCCGGCCCGGAGCGCACTGATGGCGGTATCCACACCGCCAACCCCGGTCAAGAGAATTACCTCAATATCTTTCGATGTTTCCCGGGCTTTTTTTAGCAAAGATATCCCATCTATATCGGGTAATTTGTAATCAATTATCGCCAACTGGGCCTGAGTTTGGGCAATGAGTTCCAGCCCATCTTTACCATTAGCGGCAGTGTGAATATTCCACCCGTTATCTTTTAGTGAGACTAACAGGGTTTCCTGAATCACTTTTTCATCATCGATAATAACTATATTTTCCATAATAACATCCTTTCAGCAATCCCAGGAGATTACTGGAAAAGGTCAAAGTGGCCATATAAGACGACCGGGCACAACTAATTAATGCTATTCAATGAATGCGGTGATATAATATCATACCGTGATGATATTTGCCAGTAGTTTTCTGGATATTTTTAGGTATTGGGACGGGGCTGGATAAAATACCCGCATGAATTATTGTAAAGTAAGTGATAGTGATAATAAATAATGCGAAGTTGTAGGGTTTTCTGTTGCTCAGGAGTTAATAATAGCAGGTATTAGTTGAAATTAAACTTTTGCGAGGTCAAGTGGGGCTGGAAGTAAATTTTTGTCGGGGGCGGCGTCTGAAGGCAATTATATCAATGGCCACTCAAGATAGGCATCCCCATTAGAGGCCAGATAAAGTAGACGAAAATGCCCAAAACCACCATCAACAATATACTGGCCGGGATTCCCACCAGGAAAAATTCGCCGGAGGTGAATTGCTTGCTCTCATAGGCAATGGCATTAGGCGCGGCTCCCACCAGGAGTAAAAAGGGCATACCGGCGGTAACCAGAGCGCAAAAGAGGATAACTTCCGGCGCTACACCCAGATATGGTGCAATCACCAGGGCTACCGGCAGGGAGATGGCGATGGCTGCCACATTCATAATCAGGTTGGTCATTATCAGCACAAAAAAGGCGATGGACATAATAAAGACAAACCAATGGGCGTCTTTGAACAGGTCTAGCCAGTTAACTGCCAGCCATTTGGCCGCCCCGGTTTGCCAGAGGCAAAAACCGATACTCATGGCTCCGCCAAAAAGGAGGATAATATTCCAGGGCACCTCTTCCAGATCTTCCAGGGTGAGAATATTAAAGATATAAAACAGGATAGTGGTCAAAAGGATTATGGCCGATTTGTCCAGAGGCTTTAAAGCCGGAATAAAGGAGCGCAATCCCAGGGTGGCAATGGCGGCGAACACTATCACCAGGGCGCCAATTTCGGTTTTGGTAATCGGACCCAGGTTGGCATAAAGCCGCCTGGCCCGTTCCCGCAATCCCGGGATGGTGCTCTTTTCTGGACGGTATATCACCATAAAAAAGCCCCAGAGCAAAAAAGTCATTAAAACGCCTATGGGCAGCATGTAGTAGGTGAGGCCGAAAAAACTGATGTCAACACCGGTGATTTTTTTGTAAAAACCGAGGGCCACCGCTCCCCGAGCCGCCCCCAGCAAAGTGATAATACTGCCGGCTCCGGCCACGAAGGCCATGCCCATAAACAGTCCTTTTCCAAATTTGGTGGGTCCATCGTGATCCTTGTACAAATCGTTAACCGCCAAAAGCAAAGGGAAAATAGTGGCTGCCACCGCGGTGTGGGCCATGATCAGGGTCAAAGCCGAAGTTATAATAAAACAACCCAGGTAGATCATGCTGGTCTTTTCACCCACCAGGGCGAGCATTTTGTAGGCCAGGCGCCGGGTAAGACCTGTCTTGGTAAAAACAATTCCTATTACCAGAGAGCCAAAAATAAACCACACCGAAGGGGCCATAAAATCGGTAAAGGCTGCTTTTGCCGGGCGAATTAAAAACAGAGCTTGTACCACCCCGATAGTGATACTGGTGATGCCGATGGGGATAACCTCAAAAACCCACCAGGTGGCAGCCAGCAAAAACAGGGCCAAAGCTGCTTGGCCTTCATAAGTCAGATGAAACTGGGCTCCCTTTGGATCCACGGCCGGGTCCCAGGGAGAGGAGAAGTAGACCACTGAAAACAGGAAAAGCCCCAGCAGGGTAAAAATTATCTTTTTCCAATTAAATTTCTTGATGGTAATATGTAGACGGGTGCTGGACGGTCCGTAGGAGGGGGGATTAGATTGCGGTATACTCATTGGTGCTCCTAAGATGATAACCTTTAAATCATGTTCCGCAGATATGCAGGTAAAATCGACTCAAAGGGCTACAGGTTGGGGGCTTCCTTTTATAAAAAACTTCTACTACTATTCTTCTAACAACTTAACCAGTTCGGAAAAAGCATCGACACTGCGGGCAACTCCCACCACCCTGTCTTTGTCCATTACTGGCAGCAGGCTGATATTGTTATCCACCATCTCGTAAATAACTTTCAGCAAGTTATCGCCGTAGTTAACGGTTTGGACTATGGGACGGATAACTTCACTTACTTTGGTCATTGACCTTTCTTTTATCCGTTCTTTCAGGTTCGGCTGTGACAGCACGGCCAGGTTAGGATCCATTCTGATTCCAAAGAGTTTTTTTCGGTATTGAATAGGCTTCATACGTAAAAACTCAGGTTCCAGCCCTTTCATGATGTCCCGCCGCCGCAGCAAACCCTCCAGGCGGTTTTGAGAATCAAAAACCAGCACCATTCTGGCCAGAGACCGAATTCCATTCACTTCTAGTTCAGCGTCTTTTATTACTTTGATGGCTTCTTTGAGGGTGGCGGTATCATAGATATGAGGATATTTTTCCAGGGGGACCATTATTTCCCCCACAATGATAGTATCAAGTTCTGGCATCCTCTTCATCCTCCCAATAAACTAACCTATGTTCATCTGGAAATTTATTTATCTCCTCGACTCCAATCAGGGATCAAACATCAAACATGTTAACAATGTATATCTATATTTTTATCATACGTCAATTAAAAAGAGAGGTTTATCGGAAAATCTTAATTAATTTCACCAGGTTATGCAGGACATTGGGCACCCGGTGCAACAGATCAATGGAGGGGGGGCGTTTCTCCTCCACCTTGATGGGGATTTCCCGCCAGGGGATCTCCATCTTCTGGCTGCGAATAACCATCTCCGAGGCAAAAAGATCCTTGTCCACCTGGCACAAGTTTACTACCGGTAAAATAGCCCTCCGGTTGAACGCTTTTAACCCGTGGGTGTCGGTGCCTTCAAAACCAAGAAATATTCTGAGCAGGGTGTTTATAGTCCAGGTGGCGAAATGCCGGCGGAAAGGCCGGCAGTCCCGAGAACCGGGCAGCATTTTTGAGCCGATAACCAGTTGGCAGTCTCCAGGTGTCAATATTTGCAGAGCCCTTTGGTAAAATTCGATATCACCCAGGTCGATCTCATCACAGATCACAAATTGGCCCCGGGCTTGCAAAATTCCCTCTTTCATAGCCATACCATAATTGGGCAACGGTAAGTTAATGAACCTAATTCGCTTCTCCATTTTTGACAGAGTAGCCAAAATTGTCGGCGTTTGGTCGCTGGATCCATTTTCCGCCACCAAAATTTCAAAAGATATATCCAGCCTGGTTAATTTCTTAACCAAATCCTGCAAGGCACTCTCGACAATAGCCTCTTCATTATATACGGGAATAACTATGCTGATTTCGGGTTTTTTTATCGGCAAGATTCAGCCACCTCTCTGCCCTCCAGCAGTGAATCTTCTATAGAGGAGTAACACCAGGCGCCGTATCGCCCTAATGGTATGATATTGAAACCTCTTAAGTATGACAAGATCTCTTCCCGAATCTGTTTATACTCCATATCGGGGATAACATAGGCATAATCGATTATCCCTTCATCCCAGACTTGCACCTGGTCTTCAGGTCCTAGAATATTTAGTTTAGTCAATTGTTTCAGAATATCGTTTCTTTTTACGGTTATATTTTTGTCCCGGGGCAGAGAAAATTCCAGGTAGTAAGATGAACAACCAGCCGGCGCCATGGATGGCATCACGTTGGAATAACTGCCTACCCGGTAAAAAGAATATTGGGGCTCCGGAAAATAGATCCAGTGAAAATTTCCTGGTCCAGGGGAAGATAGTTTGCCCTCCCGGACGCCTAAATTTATATAGAAAACTTTGGACCATTGCAACCGC
>CAZTWC010000002.1:13137-57349 GCA_964617105.1 uncultured Myxococcia bacterium | reverse complement strand
TCTTAATAGATTTTATCGATGTCAGCAAAAAGTATTAACTCGTGACGAATTAACCTGGTTAATCAAAGGGCTACTGATCGCTAATTTCATTTAATCGTTGCTATCACCACATCTAAATGGCCGCAACCAGGGAACCACCGCCTGGGAAGGAATGCAAATCGCTAAACTAGTCAAGATTGGATGGGGTGAAGCAACTATTGATTACTCTTGGGATTCTGGACAGGTCGATTGGCTCATCACCATCTCTCGTGTGCAATCTACCCTTGACAAAAAAATCAGCCTTAGTAATGATTGTCCCTAATGAATGTTATAGACCTTGACATAGCAATTCCCGCCTTGTTAAAAAAAGCGAAGGAATATAAAGTTCCAATAGTGGATCTGGTTCAGGCCCAGACCAAAGAGCCCTGGAAGGTCCTGGTGGCCACCATTCTTTCGGCCCGCACCACCGATAAAATTACCACCAAAGCGGTAAAACGCCTATTCAATAGCCTGGACCACATTTATGACCTGCAAAAGATGTCGGAAGAAGAGATAGCCCAAAAAATCTACCCGGTGGGATTCTATCGCAACAAAGCCAAATTCCTGCGGCAACTTCCGAAAGTGCTGGCTGACAAATTTAACGGTATAGTGCCTGACCAAATCGATTCTTTGGTTAAACTACCAGGGGTTGGACGGAAAACCGCCAACCTGGTAAGAGTTATCGGATTTGGCAAACCGGCTATTTGCGTGGATACCCACGTACACCGTATAATGAACATCTGGGGATATGTTGATACTAAAACCCCCCTGGAAACAGAGATGGCTTTAAGGAAAAAACTACCCTCAAAATACTGGCTGACCATCAACAGTATCCTGGTTGCCCATGGTCAACATACCTGTAGACCCATCTCCCCATGCTGCCACCAGTGTATTTTAGAGCCTCATTGCCCTAAAAACGGCATTACTCCCAGAAAAAAAGTTTGCCCTTAGGGCACGCTTAAAATATATTTACATTATGGCGTCCCTAAAGGGATGGCCTAAAGGCCTTGATAAACGCGCATACTCACAGTTATGTAAGCGACGAACTATGGAGTTGTCATGATCGACTATAACAATCTGGCCCAGTATACCAACCCTTTTAAAAAGCGGGCTTATAACAATATTTTGGACGGCATCGGTAATACTTCCCTGATTGAAATAGTGCACCTCAACCCCAATCCCCGGGTAAAAATATTTGCCAAGACGGAATTTTTAAACACTGGAGGCTCAGTAAAAGATCGAATTGCCCTCTCTATGATCGAACATGCTGAGCAGTCAGGAGAGTTGACCCCCGAAAAAATAATCCTGGAGGCCACCAGCGGCAACACCGGTATTGGACTGGCCATGGTGGCTGCAATAAAAGGTTATAAAATACTCCTGGCCATGGCTGAGAACGCCAGTGAAGAGCGAAAAAAAATTCTGGCTGCCTATGGAGCCGATTTTTTGCTTACTCCACCGCACCTCAGCACTGACGGCGCCATTGAAGTGGCCTATGACCTGTACCGCCAGGAACCCGATAAATATCTTTTAACCGACCAGTTTAATAACCCCTACAACCTTCTTGCTCATTACTTCAGCACCGGAAAGGAGATCTGGCAGCAAACCAGGGGTGCAGTAACCCATTTTGTGGCTACCATCGGGACTACCGGAACGCTTATGGGAACCGGCGCCCGCTTAAAACAGTACAATTCTGATATAAAAATAATAGGAGCCGAACCCACAGTTGGCCACGCTATCCAGGGGCTAAAAAATCTAAAAGATTCTTATATCCCCGGGATTTTTAACCGTTCTCTAATGGATCAAAAACTGGTGGTAGAGAATGAGCAAGCCTTTCAAACCTCCAGAGAACTGGCAAAAAAAGAGGGTCTGCTGGTGGGTATGAGTGCCGGCGCGGCGGTCTATGCTGCTCAGCAAGTGGCCAGGCAGTTAGATGAGGGGATAGTGGTCACCATTTTACCAGACGGCGGTGAACGCTACCTCTCAACTCAGTTATTCCAGGGATTCACCCCGGAGGCCACCAAATCAAATCTGAAAATTTACAACACCCTGGCCAGAAAAAAAGAGCCCTTCAAATCTCTCAAACCTAATGAAGTTTCTATCTACACCTGCGGCCCCACGGTCAATACTGTTCCCCACCTGGCTCTCTACCGGAGGTTGATAGTTGCCGATCTTCTGCGCCGCAACCTGGAATTTTGCGGGTACGAAGTTAAACATGTAATCAATATAACTGATCTGGATGACAACACCATCGAAGCAGCCCTGAAATCCGGGGTGGATATGCGAGAATTAACCACCCAGGTGTTTGAGCAATTCCTCCAGGAATTGGAAGCTTTAAACATCAAACCCTTTCAGTACGCCAGAGCCAGCGATTATGTGCAGGAGATGATCGAAATGGCAGAAAACCTGGTTTTGATGGGATATGCCTACATTAAACACCGGTCAGTCTATTTTGATATCGCTAAATATGCTGATTATGGCAAATTGTCCGGGGTTGACCTGAGCAAAATCAAGTTAGGCGCCACAGTGGATCTAGATAATTATGAAAAAGAAAACCCTCGTGATTTTACCCTGTTCAAGCGGGCCAACCTGGCGGAATTAAAAAATAATATCTTCTTTAAAACCAAATGGGGTAACATGAGGCCTAGTTGGCATATTGAATGCGCTGCTATGTGCACAAAACTGCTGGGTGAATCCATTGATATTCACACCAGTTGCCTGGATTTAACTTTTCCCCACCATGAAAATGAAATCGCCATAACCGAGGCCTTAAGCGGCAAGCAACTGGCCAATTACTGGCTCCACAATGAAACGGTGTTAAACCAGGGCAGCAAAATGTCGCATCAGGGAAAGAACGCTATCTTTCTGGAAGATATTTTCTCCCAGGGTTTCAGCGGACGGGAGATCCGTTATGCACTGCTTTCCATCCACTATCGCCAGCCGCTCCATTTCTCGCTACAACGTCTGACTGCCGCAAAAAACGCTTTACAGCGATTTGATATGTTTATCTGGAATACCCGCTCCATAACCGGCAATGGGGAAGATTCCGATGCTTTGCCGCGGATCATAAACGAGATGGAAACTAGTTTTGAGCAATCTATGAATGATGACCTGAACATCTCGGCCGCTCTGGGAGCAGTGTTCAATTTTATCCGCAAGGCAAACTGCCTGATCAGCGCCGGTACCCTGGCAAAAAAAGATGGTCCCAAAATCATTCAGTCCCTGAACCGGCTGGACCAGGTACTGGGTATAATGCCCTCTCCGGAAGAGGAGGCTATTTCAGAAGAGATCTATTCTATAATCAAACAGCGGGAAAAAGCCCGTAAGCAGAAAGATTGGCAAAAAGCAGACCAATTAAGGGAAAACTTAAAAACCGAGCATGGTATAATTGTGGAGGATACGCCTCTTGGCTCCCGTTGGAAACCAGTGGCTGTAAATGGGGACTAGTTTTTTGCGACTCTCTTTAACTTTCGCTTAGAGGAGAACTGCTCAGTCTGGAAATACCTTATTCATTTTATTTTTTAGCACTTCGGCAGTAAAGGGCTTAACAATATAATTATCCACCCCCGCCTCTACCGCTGTCCGGATATCTTCATCACGCGACTCCGCAGTAATCATTATCACGCCCATATCACGCAAGTATGGATCCTTCCGTATGGCTTTTAACACTTCGATACCGTTCACCTCTGGCATGGTCCAGTCTAAAAAAACCAGATCAAAATCTTTCTCTGCCAATATGTCCAGAGCTTCTTTACCGTTTTCGGCTTCGGTAACGTAGATATAACCAAGGATTTTTAAGCACTTACGTATTATATTACGCATTGTTGCAAAATCATCCACAACTAGAATCTGTGCCTTTTGACTAAGCATCTAAAAACCTTTCAATCATGCAAATTATCTTTTTAATATCTACTGGATATTTAATAAAGGTAATCTCCCGCTCTTTACGCAGCCAGGTAATCTGGCGTTTAGCATAGTTTCGGTGTTTTTGGCTGGTTACTTCAATGGCCTGCTCAATATCGATATCTCCTCGCAATAGTTGCTGCGCCTCCAAATAACCCGGAGCCTGCAAGGGCTTTGACGCCGGAGAACAACCCGCTTTTAAAACCGCTTCCACCTCGCCAATAATATTGTCACTAAAAATCTCTTTTGCTCGTTGATCTATTTTTTTATATAATTTTTCTCTTGGCAGGTCAATGGCCAATTTTAGATTTTGATATCTTTTTTGCTGAAATTGGTGCTGTTGCTGCAAAACAGATAGGGGTTGCCCGCTACTAATTATCACTTCCAAAGCCCTGAGAACCCGCTGGCTGTCACCAGGATTTATCCTGGCTGCGCTGGCTGGGTCCAAATTGGTCAACATCAGGTACAATCTCTCTAGTCCACCCTCTTCTCCTGCCTTTTCTTTTAGACGGTTTCGTAAAGATTGGGGCACAGAGGGCGCCTGGCACAGACCCTGCAACAGAGCCTTGATAAAGAGTTGGGTCCCGCCAACCACCAGGGGCAACCGGTCTCTGGCATGGATCTCTTGGATCAGTTTATCAGCCAGGCTAACAAATAGGCCAGCATTAAAATCCTGGCCTATCTCCAAAATGTCCACCAAGTGGTGGGGAACACCCTGGCGCTGATTGAAAAGCAATTTACAGGAACCTATGTCCAGGTGCCGGTAAACCTGTATTGAATCAGCCCCGATCACTTCGCCGGGAAAATGTTGGCAAATATCCAAAGCCAATTGGCTCTTACCCGAAGCAGTAGGCCCGGTTATAACCAATATCTTGGTCAACTCCTTTTGAACCATTCCTCAACCTGACCTCTGGAGATAATTTTTATCACCGGTCGGCCATGAGGACAGTAGGGGGAAAACTCTTCCCGCTGCATCATGACCAACAGTTGCTCTATTTCCTGCTCCCGCATCTTTCTTTTTCCTCTCACCACCGAGTGGCAGGCCAGGGTGGCTAAAAATTTCTCAAGTAGTGGCTCCACAGACTGTTTTACCCACTCCTGGTTTCCTTCTGCCTCTTGCTGGCAGACCTCTTCCAGTAAAGATAAATTGGTGGTGATAGTTTCCAGCAGAGATGCTGGATCAGCCTGGACAATGGCCAGCGGAACAGCTTTTAGCACAAAGGTAGTGCCACCGAAATGCTCCAAATCAATGCCAATTTTCTCCAAAGCCTGCAGATTACGGCTTAAAATATCCACCATGGATCTGTCCACTTCCAGGCTGAAAGGCAATAGGGTTTGACGGCGGGTATATTCGCTGTCCAGATAACTGCGTTTTAACTCTTCAAAGGCGATCCGCTCGTGGGCTGCATGCTGATCTATCAACAAAAATGAACGGCTGGTCTGGATTAGGATAAACTGATCCCACAGTTGGCCCAGAATACTGTAATCACCAAAAAGCCATTGCGGTTTTGCCCCTTTTGACTGTCTCTCCTGCTCTCCGGTCAATACATCTTGCACCGGTTGCACCTGATTTTGAATTCCATAATCGGGTAGGGCTTCATTCAGAGTTGCCTGGTGATCCACCGCCGGCTCGGTAAAACTCCAGGTAGGAGCAGGCGAATCTATATCATCTATTTTATTCTGGCCGATAAAGGGAAAATTGGCTTCCCACATACGTTGATTACCAACAAATACCCGCTCGGCAGACCGGCGCACTGCTTTAAAAATCAAAGAGTGGTCGGCAAAACGAACTTCCCGTTTTTGAGGATGAACATTAACATCCACTATCCCACCCGGCGCCTGAATCAGAAGAAGAGCAAAAGGGAACCGCCCCTTGGGTAAATATTTCCGATAGATATCCATCAAGGCGGCGTTAATAGTCCGGTCTTTTATACACCTGCGGTTGACAAAGGTAAATATATTGGCACCAGTGGGAAAAGTCTTCTCTTCCAGAGATAAAAAGCCCGTTACCTTTATCTGACCTACTTGTTCCTCCACCTCCACCAATTGAGATATAATCTCCTCGCCAAAAAGAAGGGCCACCCGCTGACGCATACTATCGCCCCTGTCCAGGTGGTAAACGATATTGCCGTTGGCAATAAATCGAAGAGCGACTTGCGTTTCCAGCAGAGCAAACTGGGTTAGCACTTCGTTTATTCTCTTTTGCTCAGTATAATCGGCCTTTAAAAATTTTTTCCTGGCTGGCTGGTTGAAAAACAGATCCCTTATCTCAATTACCGTACCCTTGGAACAGGCTACCGGTTTTTGCTCCGCCATCTTCCCGCCGGAGCACTCCAACTCTGTTCCCACCTGGTTATTCTCCTGGCGGCTGAGAATTTTCATTCGCGAAACCGAAGCAATGGCGGGCAAAGCTTCTCCCCGGAATCCCCTGGTGGCAATATGGAACAGATCGTCGAAATCCTGGAGTTTGCTGGTGGCGTGCCTCTTGAGAGCCAAGGCAATATCTTCCTCCCCCATACCCTGCCCATTGTCCATTATCCGTAAAAACTCCTTGCCCCCTTTTCGACATTCCACTTCCAGAGAGTCGGCTTCGGCGTCCAGGGAGTTTTCCACCAACTCCTTGACCACCGAAGCGGGGCGCTCAATAACCTCCCCGGCGGCTATTCGGTTGATCACCTGGTCGGGTAAAATTCTGATTTTTTTGGGGTTCATATCAAATTGCCATGCTATTTATCTACGGTATACTCCAACAACTTGCGGTTATGGTCAAGGCTGGTAATTTCTAACTTCAGGAGAGAACCTTCGGGAGTAAAATCGAGAAGGACCTGGCCATTCTGGTTAGTCTCTTTCTTCAGGGCCGGTCCCCCTTCGGTTATCTTCACCTGAGCCTTTTGGACTGGTTTGCCCGTGTGCAGGTCGGTGACCACTACTTTCAACTTGACCGGCTGATTTTGCCTGAACTGAGCGGGAGTAACCTGGGTGACAAGGCGGGGCAAGTAAATCGATTTTCCCGAACTAATATATTTGATACCTGATTTTTTCAAGCCCTCCAATTTATCGCCACGCCGACTTTTATCCTGCAGTTCCATGCCGTGATCAGCCGTGAGAATAAAAAGGGTCTTTTCCCAGATTCCAGCTGCCTCCAGAGTATCGAGGATTATTTCCAGCCTCTTGTCGTTGCGCTCTACAACCGTGCGCAAATAATCGCCGTGAGGACCGGCCTGATGGCCTGCTCCATCGGTGGATACCAGATTGGTGATGCTGAACTTAGGTATTTTAGCCTGTTTGCCCGTATATAATCGATAAAAATTGTAGGTGCTGGAATTATCCACTAATCCCCCGTAATCCATCATCGGCACAGCGGGTAGATTATAGATTTTTTCCTTAATCTTAACCTGGTTGGCGGCAATCCCCAGGTTAATATAAGAGGGCATCAAATCCCGATCCAAAGTGGCAAAATCAGCCCCTCGGGTGGAGGGATTAAAAAGCGAAACCGTAAAAGCGCCCGTACGCTTATAGGGATGGTAGGCACCAAAATTGCGGTGAATTGTTTCGTGCAGGGTTTCCATTGGAATCCCCTCAATAGAGGTGCCCAGCAAATAACTGGCATCCATGCCAGGACTCACATGAATTCCCAACTCCCTATGATAAAAACTATTATCCAGAATTCCGTGGTGACCGGAATAAACGCCTGAGCCAATGGTATTGTGACTAGGTAAAGTGGACGAAGGAAAATTACCGATGGCGCCATAACGAAAAGTAACTCCCTGTTTCATCAGGCGCCGGTAGTTGGGAACATTAAACTCCTGGTTAAAAACCTGGTGCAGCAATTCATTGCCGTTGAGCCCGTCATTTATTATAATTACGGCATATTCCGCCTGGGCGATTTCAAACTTGGGCTTATTGGCAAACACCTCCGCCAACATGCTGCCATCCTGCCACTTCAGGTAGAGACTGGAGTTGTATTGTCCGTGCTGGTCTATGCCGGTGGTGCGCTTACAGCCCAGGGACGCCGCCACAGTGGGAGCGATATCAACCAGTTTGGCCGCCCGGTTGAGAAACAGAGCTTTGCTGCCATCAGCCAGGATTTCAAAATCAGCACTGGCTGGATCATCTGAAGAGGCCCGCACTCCTGGTCCAGCCACAATAAGAGGTGCTCGAGACTGGGTGATGTCCAGGTTGCCATGGGTGCCGCCCGAACCATTGTACGGTTTTCCTAAAATAACCAGATCACCGGCTCTGGGTTCATCAAAAAAAGCACTGATCCGCTCATAGGCGTGGGGATAGCCATGATCTTCAGGTTCCACAAAACTGAGCCTGGGATCTTCTGCTCCCTGGTATCCACTGAGCGATGTGTTTTTGGGATTGGAGCCGGCTGCGAGCTCCTGCTGATAGGTTCCCATGTGAGTTGGATCATCAACTCCTACCAGAGGAGATACTCCGGTTACTTTCATTATCTGATATTGAGTCTCTTTCCCCTTTTCCCTTACCCGCTTGAAAACTACTTCTCCCCGAGCGGAAACTACCTGGTAAATACGATCACCCGTTTTACTCTCCTTGCGGGTAGTAAATACCATATCCACCGACTCCTGTTTGATTATCTCCGCCATGGCCCGATCCACTAACTCAGCCTCTTCCGGATCACTTATCCCCTGCTGCTTGAAACTGATATAGGGATCGATTACATCTCCCTCTTCCAAAACACCACTAAAACTCTTCTGTCCATTTAATTTGCGAGGCAAAATCTTTTTGGAGGAATCAACCGGGGCAAAGCCCGCTGCCTCTACTTTTCGAGCGGAAAGTTTGAGACCTAAATCGATCTTTTCCCCTTTGCCGGGATCAAATAGTTTCAACACAGTATCTACATTAATATTAAGCAACTTGGAGGTTATTATGGCTTCTTCCAACTCCTGCTTATCTATTATGGCAGTCAAGGAGAGATCGATTATCTTGGTTCTCTGCTGGTTAAACTGGCCCTCTATCTTCACCTCTTTCAGGGTAAGATTCAATCCTCCTTGTAAAAACTGGGCAACGCCCAAAGTCAATTTAATCTCACCGGGGCCACATTCGATTTTGTCCTGCTTTATTTGGCACTCTATTTTTATATTCCACCCATCCCCCCGGATCCGCTCATAAGCTGCCTGATTGAAGCGAAATAGATCATCTACGGTGCCCTTCTCTTTATCTTGACCCGGGCCATAATATTCTCCTGGTCCCCCGATTAGTTTAATTTGGTCATTTTTACCATCGGTGAAACCATCAAAATAGAGTAAAATATCGGACTCGGGGGTCATAAAGAAACCCAGCATGGCGGGCTTATCAACTTTAAGGGTTTTAAATAAATAAACCGGACCCTGAGGAAATTCTATGGTAGGGACTGATTTTTTATCCTGGGGATCGGTGCCAGTTTTCAATTCGTAGTTATCACCAAAACTGTCACCATCGCTATCTTTTTTAGTGGGATCACACCCCTTTTCTACTTCCTGACCATCTTTAAGGCCATCACCATCGCTATCCTCTTCCTGGGGATTGGAGGAAAACTTTTTAATCTCTTGGCCGTCGTCCAGTCCATCGCCATCAGTATCAGCCTTGAGCGGATCGGTGCCAAATTGATCGATCTCCTGGCCATCTCCCAAGCTATCACCATCTGAATCAGCATGAAAAGGATCGGTGCCAATCTTCTTTTCCCGGCTATCGGTCAAGCCATCAAGGTCAGTATCCTCATCAATGCCGTTACCGCCATCTTTAGCCACCTCTTTTTGAGTCTCCTGCTGCTCAAAGTCCCGGCCGCAGCCAGGCAGGAGACTCAGAAATAGTGTAACTAACAACAAAAACCCTATAGGAAACCAAAAATTAAAAAGTCGACGGTTCATCTTTTCTCCTACTTCGAAAGGTTAAATCCATCACTGTTAGCATCAACCCAAATAGGATTTGTCACCGCCATGGCAGTTACTATCCGGGGGATGGGCGGCTTAAAATTGCCGAAATCTTTTTGCGGCATCAAATTCTGAAAAACGACCTGCAAAGCCTCGCTTAATAGCAAAGGCGGCAACTCTCTGGGTAAAACCACTGGCCAAAGAGAGTAGGGATAAATATCTTCCGGTTTAAGAGAAGCCTGCCTGTCGATTTTCCCAGGACTAAGAATCTCCACCGTATAGAAGCAATCTCCTTTGACCTCTAAATCCATTTTTTTCTCAAAACGGATAACATCTGTGCTGGTAGAGATATCCTCCTCCAAAATAGGATTTAAGCGATCACCATTTTTTATCAGCCTCACCACCCCCATCTTCATCCAATCGGGACCCTGAACCTTAATCCAGACTTCCACGTTGCTATCCTGGTTAACTTCCACTTTAGCGCCAACTTTTTTACCGGCAATTTCAAAGTTTATAAAGGGACCATAGGAAGCTACACTGCGGTTGTACTTGACCGCGTCCACAAAATCTCCCATGCTGACCTGAAGAGGAAGATCCTTTTCCACATATAAATAGTTGCGGGGAGCGCCCGGTTCGTGCACCAGGTAATGGGAGTCGGAGTTGGCAACGGCGGTATAGCGGGGGAAATCGGTTTTTTTATAGTGTTCTTAAAAATAGGAGCCTTCCATTTTTTTGGCCAGCATTTTATACCAATCGTCCACTGCACCGGGAAAAGCCACCTTACCCTTTTCGTCTCGTACAATTTGGCCGGGCTGCTGTTTAGGGTCGATATTAGCCGGCAGAGGTTTGGTCAAACTATCATCAGCCACCTGGGTCCAGATCAAATCCTGCCTCTTACCATTAAACACTTCCAGCAGATCGAAATCCCAGGTGAAACTATCCGTGCTCAGCCCTTTATCCTCTGGCGGAGGGGCGGTGATATCCAACTCTTTTAATATATATTCCAGGGTTATATTTTGCCTCTCTGGCACTGTCATAGTATCGGGATCCACTCTGAACTGATAAAGATATCCCATATTATTATCCCGAGGATGGTTGACCATAACCAGGGTATCAAAGGGACTCATGGATCCTTTGGCCTTTAAAGTGGCAATAATCTCTTTCACTGGCTTTTGGAACCAGGGAAAAGAACCACGGGTGGAACTGGCGGGGTCCACCAGCAGAGGAAAAGCGTTGAAATGCCCGGTTTCCAGGGTTGTCAACTCCACACCCACCATAGAATTCATCCAGTCCTCCAGGCGCAACTGTTGGATTAGTGGTTTTAGTTCGGTAAAATAGTTGTGATCAGTCATCACCAGGTATTCCACCCCTTCAGCGGCATGAGCGGTAATTCGCTTAGCAAGACTGAAGTTACTGTCCAAAGATTTGGCGCTGTGAATGTGCATATCAGCACTGATAAAACCGCTACTGTCTACAACCCGCTTGAGCATACCTCTCACTTTTACGGTTTCACCCGGCTTGATCTTCACCTTTTGCTTATCAAGATTGTATTCCGGGCCCCGGGAGAAAACCACGGTATAGGTATCGTTTAAGGTATAACCCTTGCCCTTATCGTGTCCCGGCAAAAGATGGCCGCTATATTTGACCGGAAAAACGCCGCGTCCATTAGCAGTGGTAAAAACCGCCTCCACGTACTGGCGGGTAGTTAAATCATCTGGTTTATCCGGAATAAAATCGGTAGTCTTATATTTTTCACCCTCTTTGAGATTGTAGAGAAAAGACCTGGGCATATCCTGGACTATACAACCGGCGGCAGGACAATTATAGGTGCCTATCACCGTTACTTTGGCAGGAATCAACCTGCCCTGCTCATCAGTTACCCTGACGTTGATAAAACTGCGGCGGGGTAAAAGCATGGTGACAAAGTTCGGTTTTCCTTTTTCTACCTTGACACTCAATCCCTGACGAAACTCCTCCAACTCGGTGGAAGACAAATAATTACCACTCTCTTTCCTGGCTACCAGCCGGAATTCGCCAGGGGTCACCTGGGCTCGAAAAAAACCGTTAGCGCGAGTGTAAACCTGGTTTATCAGCTCCTCCTGCTGAGTTTGTTGATTGGTTCGATAGATCAAAATAGAGCCACCCTTAACCGGAGTCCTATACTTATCCTCTAAAAGTTGTCCCGCCAGGGTGACGGTTTCCCGGCCCCGCAACTGATTATACGTTTCCCGGATTGAGGCCACATCACCACTGCCTATTACAAAATAGCGCTTGTGGCTGAAACTGCTCCCCTCCTCCCCCCTGGCCTCCAGGCTGGAAGGTAAAAAAGCGTGCATCACCCCGGTAAATGAAGAGGCGCTAAAGGGAACCAGGGATCTACCCTTATCCTCATCTTCCACCTGATAGTATTTTACCCCCTTTTTCTTTTGATTGCTCTGAAAGATGAAGTTAGCATCTGAGGGCTCATTAACTATTCCGTAAGAGACTTTGCCGTCAAAACCGCTGGTGGCAATAAATTCGGCGGCCAAACCTGGCCAGGCTGGCATGCCGAACTTGCCCTCTTTCGCCCGTTGGCTGGCTAGTTTTTGGACATTCTCCAGAGTATGCCTGAGTTCATACCCTCCGCCAGGAACAAACATCTGGTTACCAGAGCCAAACAGGACAATATCGATTATGGGCATCCTAAAGCCTGCTACATCTTTGAATGCTAGATGAATGGGCTTTAAATTGCTGAAGTCTATCTTAAAGCCTTTCTTATTATACAAGGTTGAGACTATCTCCAGATAGTTCTGGTTGGGATGTAGAATATAAAGATTTTCTCCCCACAGGGTCTTGCCGTCGCGATAGTGCCACTTGACTGCATCTTCTATGCCGTTGAATATAATATAATCGCTGTTAAAGCTGGCGTGACACGCGGTATCGGTGATTGCTAAAAAATAGTTCAACCAACCCGCAACCCTGATAGCAACCGCTCCCTGCGGGGTATAGTCTTCAATTATCTCTATTTTTTCCGGCTTGATAGCAGACAGGAAAAAAGAGGTAAATATTTCACCTAAATGATCGAAACCTTTGCCACCGCTGGAATCACCTTTCATCTCCGGGCGCACCAGATCTGCGTCAATCAGATTGCCGCCGTAAGAGGAGAATCCCCGATCCTGTAGAAACCTGCCTTGCGGGTCAGGCCCTTGAATAATTGCTCTGATGCGGGAGTTTTCCAGCAAGTAGTCACCCACTTCACCCATAGCGCCGGGTCCCCCGATCAGTTGGGAACGGGAAGTAATTCTAACCGCTTTGGCTTTTTCAGCCCTGCCACCCTTTTTGCAGCCTTGAAGAGTTAAAAACAAAGGCAACAACATTCCCAATATCACTATGGTCCGTAAACCAATATAAATATTTTTTTTCATCCTGCGTATCTCCCAAATGGATATTTCTTACTTGATCGGCAACTTCTATCCAGCGCCAATTGACTAAATAGGCGGACAATCATACCGGACTCAGAAACTGAACTGCAATAAAAAAGACAACTCATCGTTATTAATGCTTCTCGAGTCTTCTTTCTCCAGTTTAATCCGGTAGTTGGTCTTTAGAACCACCGGAATTCGAGCAAAATAGTAATTTATTCCCAAAGTGTGGTACTGGAGAGTGTAAATCCCTGGATCTTTCAGGGGATCGAATTGGCAGAAACGATAGACCAGTTGTGTATCTATAGCCTCGATCATATAGCCTATTAAAGCCATAGCGCCCCACCCGTCAACCTGAGAATCTCCGGACGAGGGATACTCGATTTTGCGTCCTAAAAACTGGGCCATCAGAGTAATATTGTATTGGTTGAAAGTGAGATCCGCTCCATAGGCCAGATAACGCTCGTGAAACATATCCTCCGGCGTCCCCACCGAGATCTCGTTGTAATAGCTGTTGGCACCCAAAACCAGGCCTCCCTTAAGCAGGTTCAAGGTTAATCTGCCTGCCACTGCCAGGTTGTCGTTGTCATTTACCAAACGGTTGTACCCATTACCGTTGAATACCATTATTTCATATCCCAGCAGGCTAAATAGATCCCCCATAACAGAGATTCCTACCTGCCTTTTAAGGTTAATGGGATTAGCCTCCTGAGCCCCCTGTAACCCTTGATAAATCTGCACTCCCTCACTAAGCACCGAATTGGTGATTAAAAGGCGGTTTTCGGTATCTACCAACTCCTCCACATTAAAAGGCGCTTTGAACTGGCCAAAACGGATGCGCAAAAAGGGGGCAATATTAATGCGGCCAAAGCAGTCTTTGAGTTGCACATACTTGGCTCCCAAATCCAGTTTACGGCTATTCGTTTCAGGATAGGCGGTGCCATCCAGGGAGATATAGTAATCAAAAAACTGGTGTTGCCCTTCAAACTTTAGACGGGCGCTCAGTAACTGAAAACCATCGTGACGGCCAACGTATGGTATATCATCCTGGCTCTGCCTAAAAGCCAACATGGTGGTGGCATAACCGGAAATATCCAAATTTTTCCCCTTTTCCGGAGTAGAAACGCTTTCACCTGCCTGGCTCTTGGGGCAATAACCGTCCAACCAATAATCCTGGCAGGCCCGAACCGGCTCTGAGACAAAAATTACTAGTAAAAGGGCAATCATGGACATCAATAAATAGTTTCTCACTTTCATAAGTCTTGGTTCCTTTTGGTTAAGAATAAAAAGAATTTCCGGCATTTTAACACCATGAAATAACTTAAGTTCCAGACATAGTTCCAATTTCATGGGGTGAATGCCAAGTTAATATGGTTATCAGACCCATTTTTGCATAGCCAGTATAATCAAATATAGTAAATCCTCGGCCTGGTAGGGTTTACGAACTATTCCGGCAAAGCCGTAAGCACGATAATTAGCGGCTAAATCGTCATCAATATGCCCGCTGCAGATAATGAACTGCATCTTCGGGCAGAGAATTTTTATCTCCTCGACCAGATACCAGCCCGACTTCGGTCCTGGCAAAGATAAATCTAAAATAACTACTTTATACTCTTCGTAATCATTTTTTTTCCTCTCCAGTATCTCTTTTGCTTTGTTATAATCCGGCACAGAATCGACCCAAAATCCCGCTTGCACGATGAGCCTCTCCGCCGCCTCTCTTGCTAAATCATCATCTTCAACCAATAGAATTTTACCCGATGGTTTGACCGAAATCTCTGAGGGTTTTGACAAATTATCTTCACCCTCCGGTAAAGCCGTACAGGCGGGTACTAAAAAATGAAATTGCGATCCCCTCTCCTCTCCAGGCTCAACCGTAATTATTCCACCATGCTTTCTCAATATCGCATAACCCATGGCCAGCCCTAACCCCTTACGCATATTTTTGGTGGTAAAAAAGGGATCAAATATGGATTGTACAATATTTTTATCGATACCAGGTCCTTGATCCAATACTGTCAGCCGGACAAAATTACCCGGCTGCAAAACTTTACTCTCCACCTGGTTTAAAACTATATTTTCCCCTTTAATCGTTACCTGCCCTTTTTCCGACATAGCCTCCAAGGCATTGTCCACCACATCTTTCAAAGCATGGCAAAATTGCTCTATATCTACCTCCACCGGCCATAGGTTGGAAAGAAAATTATATTTAAACTGCTCCTGAGTATTAGGATATTTCTCCGCGATCCAATCCGGCACCAGGTCACTCAAAAATACCCGGCCTTTTATCAGACCACCGCCCACCAGACTGGTTAGATTAAACGTTATATCTCTGGCCCGCTTGACCGCTCTTTTAGCATCATTGAGAGCATCTTGCAAGACTTTATCCTGCATAGGTATGGCCAACTCGATAAACTGGATATTGCCCAGCATCGCCTGAAGAAGATTGTTAAAATCGTGAGCAATGCCGCCGGCCATCACTCCCAGGGACTCTAACTTTTTAACCTTAAGTAACTCTTCCTCCATGGCCTGCCGGTTTTTGAATTCCTCTTTTAACTGGTTATTGGCCTGCTGCAACTCTAAAGTCCGCTGATTGACCAACTCCTCCACCTGCTCCTTTTGCCTGAATATCTGTTTAGCATATTCCCGGACCTTATGTTCCGCCATCACCAACTGGTTGGTTCTCTGGTTGGTTATTCCGGCGATAATAGCGCTGATCACGATGACCAAAACCGTGGTAATCCTGCCTGCCACGCCCTCCAGGTCGATAAATGCCACAAAAATAACCAGCAAAGCCAGTAAGAGAGAAACTACCTGAAAACTATAGCATTGGAGAAACGACAACTGGCAAAATTGGCACCTGATAAAGGGGCGGTATTTAGCATATTTTACCAGGTTACAATTCACCGGCAGGTTATTTTGATTTTGGTTTGTAAAATTTGTTTTACCCTTAATAGTTGCCATAAATTTAGCTTTTAACCATTTTTAAATTTTTTATCCATAGATAAACCAGGGTGCCCAGGCAAAAATCGGTGACTCCTCCAAAAATAGACAAAATCGCCACCACCAGCACCAGCCCCCAACATATACTTTGATATCCCAGGGCAAACAATAAAAGAGACGCTGATAACAACACCGCTCCCAGGGTGCAGGTAAAGCATACCATACCCGACTCACAGTATTTATCCTGGCAAATTCTCTCTTTGGTTTGGATAAAATCTTCGGTCCCCTCTCCCTTCCCAACGATATTGATCCCATTTTCAGAACTATCCCCGGTTTCTCCCGGGTAGATTTCCTTAGTCAACCCGGGATTAAATAACACACGAAAAAGACGCAAGAAAGGTGAAAATTCCGGTTTAATCGCTGATATGAGCAATATAGCCGCCACCAGCGCAGTCAGATAGATAAAATGAAAAATAAAACCGATAAGCAGCAGAGTACCGGACAGCAAACGCTGGAATTTTATCCCCCTCTCCAGCAACCATGGATTTAGTTCCATCTTGTTAATCCTTTAAAAAATTAATTAATCCTGCAAATAGTGCGAGCCCTACCCTACCAATCTCTCTGCCGTTTTATTCATCTCTCCTAACAACCAATTACTGTCGATATCCACCAGTTCACCCCCTTTTACCCGCAAATTGCCATCAACAAACAAGTAATCAACCTGGTGGGAATAACCACAAAAAACCAGGGCGGCCAAAGGATCGTGCATGGCGCCGGCATATTCGAGCCGATTTAGATTAAACAGGGCCAAATCGGCCGCCTTTCCCGCCTCTATGCTGCCGATATCATCACGTCCCAAAACCGCTGCGCCTCCCCGGGTGGCCAGCCAGAGAGCATCTTCGGCCGGCATGGACTTTACTCCGGATTTGATCCGGTGAATCAAGGTACACTGCCGGACTTCTCCCAGGATATCAGAAGAGTCGTTGGAGGCTGAACCATCTACTGCCAGCCCTACCTTTACCCCTGCATCCATCATTTTGCGGATAGGTGCTATCCCAGAAGCCAACCGCAGATTGGATACCGGACAATGAGCCACTCCCGTGCCGGTTTCAGCCATCAGTTCGATCTCCTGGTCATTCAGGTGAACACAGTGAGCGTACCAGCAGTTGTCCCCGGTCCAACCAACACTGTGCATATAGGCCAAAGGCCGCTGGCCATATACTTCCAGGCAATAATTCTCCTCGTCAATGGTTTCAGCTACGTGGGTGTGAAGCGATAGATGGTGCTTTTCTGCCAGATCTCTGGTTTTAACCAATAACTCCTCAGAAACCGAAAACGGGGAACAAGGCGCCAAAACCACCCGGCACATAGAGAAAGGTGAAGCATCATGATACTGCTCGATTACCCTCTGGCAGTCGGCGATTATCTCCTCTTCGGTCTGCACCACATGATCCGGCGGCAAACCTCCCTTTGATTGACCTCGAGACATGCTCCCGCGGCAGGGGTGAAAACGTATGCCTGCATCACGCCCCGCCTTTACCAGGTAATCAAACAGATGAGAAGTGGCTGAACGAGGAAAAAGATAAAAGTGGTCTGAGGCGGTAGTGCATCCGGTGAGCATCAACTCGCACAGGCCGGCCAAACCGCTCAAATAAACACTTCCCTGATCTATCCTGGCCCAAATTGGGTACAAGGTGCGTATCCAGTCAAACAGTTCAGCATCCTGACAGGCTGGCAGGTTCCTGGTCAGGGTTTGGTAGAGATGGTGGTGGGTATTGACAAACCCAGGCAGTACCAAATGGTGGGAGGCATCGATAACTTGTTCGTTGTCCTTTGCTTCTAGAGTCCCAACCGCAACAATGCTATTTCCATGAATACGAATATCTCCGCCTTCCAATTTGGTGCGGTTATCATCCATAGTGCAGATAAGTTTGGCATTTTTTATCAAAATATCCATATAATTACCTTATTATTATTTTATGGCCAAATTTTACTTGTAAATTTTGGCAAAACGCCGGAAAGAACGGTCATAAGTCCTCTCTACATTATCGGGAAAACAGCAAGCGGGCAGTTCATTGGCGCCTAAATGATAGGCCATACATTCGCAGCAAAGTCCTTTGCGGGGACAAGGCTCGTAAGTGCAGTTACACCTGGTCATGTTGCCCTGCTTAGTGGGACATTTTTTTTGGATTTCACTCAACGATGAAGTCATAACAACCTCCTGATTATTATTAAAATTAAACTAAACTATCTAGTTGCCGTCCGAAAACCCCCTTCTGCTGCAAATCCGGCTGCATCTCCACCAGCTGCGTTGCAGGTGAAACGCAGCCAAATTTTCGCGACGAAGCGTATTTTCGAACGGCAACTCTCTACTTTTCATCCAAGAACGCACATCCAGAGTCACTAATAATTCAATAGATATTTCTCGCAATTCAATGCCGCCTGGCAACCGGAGCCAGCTGCGGTAATAGCCTGCTGATAAACCGGATCCTGGACATCACCGGCAGCAAATACCCCGGGAATGTTGGTAAATCCCCCTGGTTTGGTGACAATATACCCTTTTTTATCCAATTCCAATTGACCTTGAAAAAAACCGGTATTAGGCCGATGGCCAATGGCCACAAATAGCCCATCCACATCAAGGTTAGAAGTCTCCTGGGTTTTCAGGTTTTTGACTAATAATCCCTTAACTTCACCCTGGTCAGGATCAAGAATATCCTCTACAACAAAGCTTAGAACCGGCTCTACCTTGGTGTTTTCCTGCAATTTTTCCTGCATAATCCGGGATGCCCTAAACTCATCCCGGCGGTGAATCAAATAAACTTTGGTGGCAAATTGGGTTAAAAACATGGCCTCTTCAATGGCCACATCACCACCTCCAACTACTGCCACCACTTTTTCCCGGTAAAAAAAGCCATCACAGGTAGCGCAGGCTGAAACTCCCCGGCCCCACAACTTCTCCTCTGAAGTCAATCCCAACTTGTTAGGCGAAGACCCAGTGCATACAATCAGTGCTTTAGTTTTTATCTCTCTTCCGCAAGTCACTTTGAAAGGAGTTTGCCCTAAATCCACTTGCTTTACCTCATCCAAGATATATTCAGCGCCAAATTTTTTAGCCTGTTTTTGCATCTTATCCACCAGGTCCATCCCATTTATACCCTCTGGAAAACCTGGATAATTCTCTACCTCTGAGGTAGTGGTTAACTGCCCGCCAGGCTGTCCTCCGGTTATAACCAATGGACTCAATTGTCCTCTGGCCAAATAAATGGCGGCAGTATGTCCACCCGGCCCGGAACCTATGATAACCACTTCTCTAACATCTTCCGGCATAATTTTCCTCCCTGTTTAGAAGATGGATAATTTTTTCAAGGCATCTTATATTAAAGTATAGTAAATTAGGGGAGCCAGCAAGCTTTATCTGGCCAAGTTAATTCCCGGATCAACACTATATCAACCCGGCATTGAAATCCCGAATATTCTTTTCGTTCTTAAATCTATAGCTTGATTAAATTAGGGTAAAAGAGGTAGTATAAAATATATGCGTGCAATACCAATAAAAGACAACTCTCCTCTATTAAAGGAAAAAATCGAAACCTGGACCGAGAAAATTATTAGAGGTCCGATTGAAGTGGTTCAAGATACCACTGAGTTTATGGACATTTACCACGGGCAGGTGTTGAGACTAGAAGACCAAGATTTTTTTGTTCTGGGTGATCTGCGGGAAGCCCGTTTTGGACTGGATGAACCCAAATATTGGGTAAAAAAATGTATTGACTTGAAAAACGGCCAAACCAAAATTATTAAACTGGTCTTTAATGAAGAATTTATCGCCAGAATAGGACCGCTGAGAATCCGCTGTTACCGTGACCCCCAAAAAGAGAGCGCTGTACTAGACAATATCGATGGCGACCAGCGCTTCATGCAAGGGTACACTCTATATGATCCAAAGGACAATCCGGTTAGAATCATCGATTTTATAAAGGGTCTTTCCCTTTACCACCATATATTTGACCTGAAAATGGACCATGAAGAGTACTTTCATACAGTATTTCCAAAAATTTTTAAAAAACTGCTCACCTGCCTTGAGGCTATCAAAGAACTCCATAACCAGGGGCTGTGTCATGGTGATATCCGCAACGACCATATCCTGATTGAGGCGAAAACCGGTCTTTACCGCTGGATCGACTTTGACTTAACCCAACACTATAGCGATTTTGATATCTGGAGCCTGGGTAATGTATTGAGTTTTTGCACCGGCAAAGGGTTGAAAACTTTTCACGGCGTTAAAAAATCAGGTGAATTTTCTGATAAAATCATCAACAGCCTTACCAATGAAGATGCTTCAGCCTTTTACAATTACCGGATTATCAATTTAAAAAAACTCTTCCCCTATATTCCTCATACCCTTAGCCATATCCTCTTGCATTTCAATGTAAACACCACCCTGTTTTACGAACAGATGGATGATTTAATCGCCGACTATAAACTTGCCCTGGCTGATTTGCCGAAATAGATATTGGTTTTGAGCATGAAGCAAAACTTTATACGCAAATTAAAGCAGTCATCCATCGCCTTTAGAGTAGGGATTACTGTGGCAATCTTTTTAATTGTGCCCATGAGTATTTTTACTGCCATCAACTTGATTACCCATCGCCAGGTGGCCATGGAAGAAGTTATGCGCAACACCCAGCGCCTTACCTGGATCATCGCTCAATTGATCAACTCCAATATGCTTCACGGAGAGGGTAAAAATATTCGCTCCTCTCTCCTATCACTATTAACTAAAAAAGAGATTCAAAAACTCACTTATTTCAACCATTCCACCACAAAAATTCCCGCTGCTAATAACCCCGCTGCCAACTCCCCCTATCTCAAGGACATTAAGTGCAGCATCTGCCATCAGGACCAGAACAAACTATTAAAACCCATGCCTAAAAAAGCGGTGATTAAATTTGCTGATTCAGAACATCAGTTATTCGCCATTTTGCCCATTTATAACCAGCCCAGTTGCTACACCGCTTCCTGCCATGTCCATAATAAAAATCAATCCGTATTAGGAGTTATGAACATCCAAATCTCCTACCAGTCCCTGGATATTAAAATCGCCAAATGGCAATATATGATGATCTTAACTATTACCCTGTTGGCTTTAATCTCTTTCATCCTCTCCTATTTTTTGACCAACCGGCTGGTGGGGGTACCAATAAAAGAGTTGCTCCGGGGTATTAATTTAATTACTGATGGTAACCTGAATGCGGTGATCAAACCGGGCGCCGGTGAAATTGGCAAAGTAGCCAAAGCCTTTAACCAAATGCAGGACAAACTAAAGGACACCGGAAAGCAATTAATAATTTCGGAAAAATTGGCTTCTACCGGCAAATTGGCCGCCAATGTTGCCCATGAACTCAACAACCCTTTAACCGGCATTTTGACCTTTGGCGAAGATCTATTGGAAGAGGCCGATGATCATGACCCAAAGCGGGACGATTACCAGTTGATTGTAAGAGAAACTTTACGCTGCCGCAATATTGTCCGCACCCTGCTCGACTTTTCCCGTCAAGAAAAACCCCATTTTGAAGAGGTCCAAGTTAATAGAGTGCTGGAAATGGTCCAACAACTGATTAAAAAGCAAGCCTCATTCCTCAATATAAAACTGAATCAAAATTACGATGCCAATATGCCGGGCGTCTATGCAGATCCGGGACAATTACAGCAGGTGTTTCTAAACTTATTTCTCAACGCCTCTGAGGCTATGCCTGAAGGCGGCGTAATTACTATTACCACCAAAACCCTTTGGAATGAATACAAGGTATTGATATCTATTGGAGATTCTGGTTCTGGTATCCCACCGGAACATCTTGAGCATATATTTGAACCCTTTTATTCTACCAAAGGCGGGAAAAATAATAGCGGATTGGGCCTGGCGGTAAGTTGGGGAATTGTGGAGCAGCACGATGGGCAGATGGAGGTTGAATCAATCCCTGGACAAGGGGCTATTTTTAAAATTTTTTTACCCATCCCCGATACAGTACGCAGAACCAAAACTAACTTCATTTTGCCTATAAACAACTTTTAATGGAGATCAAAATGGACAAAACTAATAATATTTTGCTGGTAGACGATGAACCAGTGGTCTTAGCCAGTATCAAGAGAATTTTTAAAAAGGATGATTATCTTGTCGACGCCGCTTCTTCAGCCGATGAAGCCATAAAACTACTGGATAACAATAACTACCATCTGGTTATCTCCGATATTATGATGCCTGGCATGAATGGTCTCGACCTGTTATCAGTGATTAAGGAGAAAAAAAGCAGTATCAAAGTCATAATGATAACTGGTTACGCTACCATGGCGACCGCCATGAAGGCCCTTCGCAAGGGTGCCTATGATTTTATTGCCAAACCCTTCACCAAAGAAGAATTGCGCAGCGTAGTGATCAGAGCCTTCAGAGAGCCTGCCGATTATGCCCGGGAGTCGGATATGTTTAGCCCAGGTGATGATAAAAGAATTGAACCGGGAAAATTATTTAAAATGCCCAATCATTCTTGGGCCAAAATATGTGCTGATGGCTGCGTAATAATTGGTGCTGATCCCAATTTTATTAACCAGGTCGGCAAAATAGTGAATATTGAACTCCCTACTGTAAAGGATGATATCAAACAGGGAGAAATATGCGCCAAAGTTTCTGCCGCCGATGGTCATATTCACTCCATTGGATGCCCATTAAGCGGTAGAATTATTAAGAATAATGAAGAGATATTGCAAGATATCAATTTACTATTGGAAAGCCCCCAAAATAAGGGCTGGCTGTTTAAAATAGATCCCACCAACATAGAATTTGAAGTTGATAACCTGGAGTTATCAGAATAAAATTCTTATGAACCTTCGTCCTCATCATCTTTTATGTTTACTTGGCTTTCAAGGCTATGGATACAGCCAGCCCTTTGTTGACAATTTACTGTCTATTTTTAACGCTATACTCAATAATCCAGATATACAGATAACCATTAAAGTTGGCTGTGACGATATATGCGCTTTTTGTCCTCATCTCCAAAATAACATTTGCCTTAGGGATAACTCATCTGAAAAAAATGTTTTGCAAATGGATCACCAGGTGTTGTCTTTAATTAATATTGCCGCAGGAAATAAATTTCCTGCCAGCCAAATTTTTTTAATTTTAAAACAAAAACTTTCTCAAAGAGATGTTACGAAAAATATTTGTGGCCTCTGCCAATGGAAAAATGTTTGTAATGTCAACCAGAAAAAATCTAAACTTTTAAATTTTCAGGGAGATACCCACGAGTGTTAACATTCATTAACTCGTCTTGGGGGCTGAAAGATGCTGAAAGATTGCTTGGGTTATCTCTTCGGCCAAATCTTTGTTAGTTCTTAGAAATTCACGGCAATTCTCTCTACCCTGCCCTAACCTCTGATTTTTGTAACCAAACCATGAACCGGTTTTATCTATAATTCCGTAATGAACTCCCATGTCCAGCAATTCACCCTCTTTTGATATTCCTTGACCATAGATGATATCAAATTCAACCTCCCTAAAAGGAGGCGCCAGTTTATTTTTAACTACTTTAACTTTGGTTCTGTTGCCCACTTTATTATCACCAATTTTTAACTGTCCGATTCGCCTGATATCCATCCGCACAGAAGAATAAAATTTCAACGCATTTCCACCTGTTGTAGTTTCTGGACTGCCGAACATTACTCCAATTTTCATCCTAATTTGATTAATAAAAACCACTGTAGTTTGCGATTTATAGGTTGAGCCGGTTAATTTTCTCATCGCTTGACTCATTAATCTGGCTTGCAATCCCATGTGAGAATCTCCCATGTCACCATCCAATTCAGCCCTGGGAGTCAAGGCTGCTACTGAATCAACAACTATTATATCTATCGCTCCTGATTTTACTAAAGTATCTGCAATTTCAAGGGCTTGCTCACCGTAATCGGGTTGTGAAACCAGCAAATCATTAACATTTACACCTATATTTTTGGCATATCCAGCGTCAAGGGCATGTTCAGCATCTATAAATGCGGCTACTCCTCCCGCCTTGTTAACCTCGGCAATTAAATGTAGACTCAAGGTAGTTTTTCCCGATGACTCCGGTCCAAATATCTCTATAATCCTTCCTTTAGGAATTCCTCCAACCCCCAGGGCGAGATCCAATCCAACCGATCCTGTTGATATTACAGGCACTTTTATGGCATCTGTGCCATTTTTTCCCAATCTCATTATCGCGCCTTTACCAAAAGATCTTTCAATATTAGCAACTGTGATCTCTAATTTTTTTTCTCGATTTTCAATACTTTTATCTTTTTTATTGGTCATCTTTTACCCCTTTATATTTCATCCAGTCTCGCTTGTGTGTCGAAATCAACTATATCGTTCATCATACAGTTTCCTTCAAAAATTGCGCCTTTTTTTATCTCCAATGATTTGGTAATAATGTTAGCTTCCACACTGGCTCCTGGATTTATAACAATATAATCATTAGCTCTGATATTCCCCGTGACGTTTCCGAATATTAATATACTACCAACATTTAAATCACCATCTATCTGGGCATTTTCTCCCACTACCAGGTTACTTTTTGTTTTTATCTCCCCTTTAAATTTTCCCTCAACTCTTACAGTACCTTTAAAAGTAAGTTTTCCTTGAAATTCGCACCCTTTGCCAAGCAAAGCATTAATCTCGTCCGAATTATCCAAAACCATTTCATCATCTCTTTTACGCATCTTTTTTCACCAACAATCAATCAATAAGTTCAGCCATCTGGCTAAAAAATATACGCTATCACATTACTCCAGGCATTAAACGCCTTCGATTAATCCCCGATATTTTTTCTAAATTCAATTTCTGGTACAATCCTGGTAACAATTCTACCAAAATCGTCTGGAGAATAATATTCAATTTCAATTTTTCCCTTAGTCCCTTTTTTGTTTTCTTTTATTTTGATTTTTACTTTAGTGTCAAACTTTTTCTCAAGCAGTCTGCACATCTGAGTAATATGCTCTTTTTTTACCATTAGCAACCTATCGTTTTTGGTGCTCTTTTTATTTCTCTTTTTATTATTTTCACCTGATAACTTTTCTGCTTGTCTTACACTAAGTTCTTCAGATATTATTTTGTCGGCCAGTTTTATTTGACCATCTTCTTCTACCACAGCCAGAATTGCCCTGGCATGTCCCGAAGTTATTTTACCTTCACAAATATAGGTTTTAATCTTGTCTGGTAATTTTAACAACCTTATACTGTTTGCAATAGTACTTCTATTTATTCCCAATTGAAGAGAAACTTCTTCTTGGGAATATTCGTTTATTTGAATTAATTTTTCGTAGGCTTTGGCCTTCTCAATAGGATTGAGATCTTCTCTCTGAATGTTTTCTATCAGGGATATTTGGTAATCCCTTTTTTCCTCATCCTTCTTAACCAACGCCGGAATGGTTTGGTACCCGCAAAGTTTGGCAGCTCTATATCGCCGTTCTCCAGCAATAATAAGGTATTTTTCACTCTCCGGATTATACCTGACAATTATTGGTTGTAGTACTCCATAATTTTCAATAGAATTTTTCAATTCCTCTAGTTTTTGCGGATCAAATAGTTTCCTTGGTTGGGATATATTTATCTCAATATCTTCAATATTTACTTCTTTAAGATTTTCATCTTTGAAATCTTCATCATTAAGAGAAATCTCTTTTTTTTCTGGAAACAATGCTCCCAACCCTTTTCCTAATACTTTTTTTTTCATATCTTAAACCTCACCCAGTTTTTCAAGTAACTCTTTGGCAAATTCCAAATAACATTTACAACCTATAGAATTAACGTCATATAAAATTATTGGTTTACCAAAACTTGGACTTTCACTCAGTTTAACATTCCTGGGAATTACTGTCTTAAACACGTTTACTTGTTGAGCAAAAAATTCATTTACTTCTTTTGCCACCTGTTTACAAATATTATTTCTTTTGTCCAACATGGTTAATAATATTCCCTCAACATATAGTTTATTATTGAGGTTTTCTTTAACCAATTCAATAGTGTTAAATAAGTTGCTTAGTCCCTCTAGAGCATAAAATTCACATTGCAATGGAATAATAATAGAATTGGCAGCAGCAAGACCATTAATGGTTAATAACCCTAATGATGGAGGACAGTCGATCATTATAAAATCATAATTAGACGAAATAGCAGCCAAAATCTTTTTAAGTTTATACTCTCGTGAATATTGGCCTACAAGTTCAATTTCAGCACCAGCTAGATGGTTATTCGATGGGACAATTTCAAGATAGGGTATTTCTGTTTTTACTATCACATCTTGAATTTTTCTATTTCCTATTATTGATTCGTAGATGCTACCCGATAGATCTTTGTTATTTATCCCTAATCCACTACTGGAGTTACCCTGAGGATCAAGGTCAACCAGTAACACTTTTTTTTCAGCCACCGCTAAGGATGCTGATAAATTTAAGGCGGTAGTCGTTTTTCCGACTCCCCCTTTTTGATTTGCAATGCTTATTATTTTTGCCATAATGTTTCACGTGAAACAATTAATAATATTGACATCAATTATCCTGGTTTTTAAACTATTGTCAACAACGATTATTTGTTTTTGGTTTGTATACTATTATAAATCTATTTTGATAGGAAATAATCTTTTCGGCCCCCTTACGGTTCATTGGGTTTAAATCATTGGAATAATAAATTATTTTTCCATCTGATTTAATTAATTTCTTGGCAACGTCTAAATATTTATCAAACTTCATAGCCGCTCGGGAAATAACCGTGTCATAATCATCTAATTTGCTGTTTTTGTTCAAGTATTGATCTATTATTTTTACGTTATCTAAATTAAGAACTCTTTTGACCTCTTTTAGAAAGTTACTCTTCTTTCTTTTACTCTCAATTAAATCCACCTCTATATCTCTTTCAAATATGGCTAATATTAAACCTGGTATTCCAGCGCCGCTGCCAATATCCGCAACTTTCTCTCCTTTGTTAATTATCTTTTTCAATATTATTGAATCACAAAAATCTCTACTAATCAACTGCTCATCATTGGCTAATCTGATTATATTGTGGATTTTATTCCACTTTTTTAATTGATTTTTATATTCGATAAATTGATCTACTGCGTATTTGTCAAAGAATATTTTTTGCTCTTGACAAATTTGTTCAATTATTTTTATAAGTTTGGTCATTTTTTAAATGAATTATTATATAATCGACCGCCGATGGAGTCACCCCGCTTATATTGGATAACTCAGAAATAGTGGTTGGTTTGATAAGTTTAATCTTCTCTTTTACCTCATTGCTCAAGGTTTTAATACTGTCATAGTCAATCTCTTCTGGAATTTTTGCCTGGTTATATTTTTTTCTCTGTCTATCTTCTCTCTCTTTTTTTAATATATATCCCTGGTATTTAATCTCTTCTTCAACCTCTTCCAAATAGTTATAATACTGGCTGTTAACTAGTTTTACAATATCAAACTGTTCAACCAGGGAAGATATTTTTATTTCTGGTCTTTTCAATATTTCTTCCAAAGTATAACTTTTTTTTATTGGAGTGGTACCCATTTTTTCTATAATCTGGTTGGTTTCCTGATTAGGTGATATTCTCGTTTTTTTAATAATATCAATTGTTTCAGAGATAAACTGTTGTTTTTCTTTCATCCTTTTATAACTTTTTCTACCAAGCAAACCTATATTATAACCTTTTTCACTTAAGCGTAAATCAGCGTTGTTTTCTCTTAACAACAATCGATATTCAGCCCTGGAAGTAAACATTCGATAAGGTTCATCAGTACTTTTAGTAACCAGATCATCAATAAGAACCCCAGTATATCCCTCTCTTCTGGAGATGGTAAAAGGGTTTTTTTTATCAATATATAGACTTGCATTAATTCCGGCTATAAGACCCTGGCAACCTGCCTCTTCATATCCGCTGGTACCATTTATTTGGCCGGCTAAAAAGAGGCCTGGAATTTTTTTAACCATTAACCCATGGGTTAACTGATAGGGTTTTACAAAATCGTATTCAATAGCATATCCTGGTCTGATTATCTCTGCATTTTCAAGACCTTTTACTGTCCTGATAATATCATACTGTACCTGGTACGGAAGACTGGTTGAAAGGCCGTTTAAGTAGATCTCATTATTTTCTAACCCCTCTGGTTCCACAAATATCTGGTGACGATTTTTGTCTTTGAAACGAACAATTTTGTCCTCTATTGAGGGGCAATATCTTGGGCCAATACCTTTAATCATTCCTTGATACAAAGGTGATTTATCCATGTTTCCCAGTATTATTTTTTTAGTCTGTTCATTAGTGTAAGATATATAACAGTTTACCTGGGGTAAGGAATTTGACTCCCCATAAAAAGATAACGATTTTATCTGTTCATCTCCCGGCTGAATATCCATTCTGCTAAAATCAATAGTTTTTTTATTTATCCTCGGAGGCGTGCCGGTCTTCAACCGGCCTGTATCTAGAGAAAATTCTTTTATGCATTGGGCCAATTTTTCTGAAGCCATTTCACCTAACCGTCCGCCTGAAAATTTATTCAATCCAATATAAATGGTCCCATTTAGAAAGGTTCCAGTAGTAACAATTACGGTTTTGGCGGCATACGTATTGCCAACATTTGTTGTTATTTCAAATACTTGTCGCTTTTTCTTGATTTTTTCGGCTATCTCTTCTTTTAAAAATAAATTTTCGCAGGTTTCCAAATAATTTTTCATTATTCTGGAGTACATCTGCTTATCAGTTTGAACTCTGGTGGCCTGAACCGCCCGTCCTTTTTTGGTATTTAGTTTTCGGTAGTGAATTCCACAGTGGTCTGTTATCTTGGCCATTAAACCACCTAAAGCGTCAATCTCCTTGACAATGTGACTTTTTGCTATACCGCCAATGGCTGGATTACATGACATTTTGGCAATAAAATCGATAGAGATTGTCAATAAGCCGGTTCTCTTGCCTAATTTTGAAGAGGCATATGCTGCTTCGCAGCCGGCATGACCACCGCCGATTACTATTACATCAAAATCTAAACAATTCATTTACCCACACAATAACTATCAAATAGTTTACCTATTCTGTTTTCACTCATATACTTGGAGGATAGTTCCTCTTTACCGGTTAATTGTCTTAATTGATTTTTAATCTCTTTTAACTCTTCAACCAGATATACTATCGGGATATCTTGATCAAAACTCTTTTTAAACTGTTCTATTTTTTTTATCAAATCGATTATAATTATTTTTTGATAACTGCTAATGGCAAAATAGTTGGTCTGCTTTTGAATTTCGAATAAAATTCTTTGTTTTAATTTTTGTAAATCTTTTTCAGAGAGTGCCGACATAAAAATCTTTTTTGTAAAAAGATCCTCCAACTCTAAACAACTATTTTTTTTTAAATCATTTTTATTTATAACTGCAATTGTTTTTTTGTTTTTTAAACTCTGTTTAATTTTTTTTAGTTGATCTAAGTTTTGGGAATTCCCCTTTTCAAAAACCCAAATAATCAAATCTCCCTGATCTAACAATTCTTTAACTTTTTCGATCCCTTTTTTCTCAACTCGATTACTGGTTTCTCTAATTCCTGCGGTGTCTACGATCAGTGTATTTTTGGATATTTTTTCAGAAACAATATCTCTGGTAGTGCCCGGCTCCAAATCTACTATAGATCTTTCAAATCCCAATAATCCATTAAATATGGTTGATTTTCCCACATTGGGCTCCCCGATAATCACTATCCTTTTAATACTGTATTGCTCATTTTCGTTGTTAACTAATACCTCTTTTGTTTTTTTAAATAACGATTCTATCTTATTGGTATTTATCGTATTTTCATCATCTTCACTAAATTCTATCTGATATTCTGCCTCAACTATAAGTTTTTCAAGTTCCTCTTCTTCTTGATCAAATAGTTTATTCAATCCCTGGTCTAAAGATTTACGAATACCCTCAAGTTGCAGGGTACCCTGTACGTGGATAAGTTTGTTAATCAGTTCCGCTTTATTAAGGGTTATCTTGTTATTTAAATATGCCCGTCTGGTAAATTCACCTTTTTTAGCCAGACGGGCACCCTGGTTAACTATTTTTTCAAGGATATCTCTGGTATTCTCCCTTCCGCCGTGACAGTGAATCTCAACAACATCTTCACCAGAATAGGAATTTGGCGCCGGCATATATAATACAATGGCCTCATCTAATTTCCGGCCTCCATGTTTTAATACACAGTAGTTGACTTGATACTTTTTTAATTTTTTTCTAACCAGAGGCTCTATAATCTGGATAGCTCTATCTCCACTGATTCTAATAATAGATATGGCACAATTTTCGTTGCCCGTGGCAATAGCGGCAATTGTATCGTTTACATACATATCTTTTCCATAAACTGGTTTTAACGAGATTATTCGGTCAATAGATTGGATTATAGGTTACAACTAATATTTGATAAACTTATAAAAAGTCAAATGGTTGTATAACTGTCTTTTTGTGATGGTTACATCAATAATTGCTTTAGAAGGGTAGGGAAAGAATTACTGGTTGCTGTTTACTGTTCTTCTGGTATTAGCATCAAACTTCTATACAATCCATCTCCCTGACTGTTGGTATTTATCCCTTCCATATCTTTTAATTTCATGTGGATAATTTTTCTTTCCCTGGCGGTAAGAGCATTTATGGTAATAGATTTTTTAATATTTTTACTTTTTTCAGCCAATCTAATGGCCATATCTTCCATCTCTTTATCCATCAATTCAGTTTCATTATGTAACCTTTCAAAAACTATTTTTTTGGTTTGTTCTACTTTTCTACTGAATATTTTTCCAATAATATATTGGATACTCTTAATATTCCTCTTTCCCTTGCCAAAAAATATATCTAAATCTTTTCCCTGGCAATACACACTGATTTTTCTATCTAACTCTTTAAATTCCGCCTGGATGTCAATATCCATAAGTTCCTTGATATCATTGAAGATTTTCTCTACTTCTCCAGCCTGATCATCGGTCTTTATTCTATTGAGGTTAGTTTTATATTGATTCTTTTCTTCTTCCGGAGTTGACTTTTCCTGCACATCATCACTAACATCCATTTTATTATCTTCATTCTCGGTTGATTCAATAGAATCTGGTTCTATATATTTTACCAAAATTTTGTCAAACATAGGTATTAAGCCTTTTTTGGTCTCAATTACCTCATAAGTGATATCCTTTCGGGCAATTCCCTTTTCTTCGGCAATAGTATCCAGGATCTCATCTAATTTTTTTCCCTTGTAAATCGCTTCTTCTTCCATTTTTCATTCCTCTTTATGTTTTGAAAGATTTTTGAAGTTTCTAGTTTGGCACTGGTTTTTTTCTTGATATATAGTATTGATGCACAATCCCCAACAGCGTATTTGTAAAAATATACAGAGTCAAACCTGCCGGGAGATAAAGCATAATAAAAGTAAAAAAACCCGGCATAAAATATAGCATCATTTTGGCCTGGGCTGAATCCAGGGTTGATGGAGTCATTTTTTGCTGAATAAACATGGTTAATCCCAAAACAATGGGGAGAACGAAATAGGGATCTTTTTGGGATAAATCCTCTATCCAACCATTGACAAAAGCGGCATGATACAATTCAACCGAACTGTAGAGTGCTCTATATAGGGCAATATAAATCGGCAGTTGTAAAAGCATGGGCAGGCATCCACCTAAGGGATTTATTTTATGAGTCTTGTAGAGTTTGAGCATCTCCTGGTTCATCCGCTCTTTGTCTTTGCCGTATTTCTCTTTTACTTCATCCATAAGAGGTTTTATTTTCTTCATATCTTCCATGGATTTAAAACTCTTTTGAGTCCATGGAAATAGAAATATTTTGATGACAATGGTAAGAAATATTATGGCTAGACCCCAGTTATTAACCATTGAATAGAAAGTTTTTAATAGCCACAGCATTGGCTTGCATAAAAAACCCACCACCCAGAAATCAATGGAGTTTTCTAAAGACTTGTCTATCTCTTTTAATTTTTCCAGATATTTGGGACCCAGGTAAATTTTAAAGGTTTTAGATACTATTTCACCTGGTTTTAAGTTCATAGAGGGGAAGGTCAGGTTTGAATTTATATAACCTTGACCATCTTTAGTAAATTGGCATTGAGCCTTCTGCTTTTCTTTATTTACAATAGAACTAATAAAATAACGGGTATCCTGTGCTATCCAACCGGTTTTACCTTCATATTTACTTTGAGTTAACTCCCTCTCTTCTATCTCTTCAATGTTTTCCCTGGTAAAACAGAGCAACCTGGCAACTTCTTGTGGTGGGGCTAAAAAGCCGCCGCTATCTTCCCGGGCGCCAGAATCTCCATGCATCAATTTAACTTTATTACTCGCCTTTACCCAGGCATATTTATTCTGTATCACCTGGTCGTCTTGGCTATTATTTTTTAGGTTTATATTTATTTCAGCATAATAATTCTGGTCTATAAAATTAAATTCCTTGGTAAGAACTATATTATTTTTTTCATATTGATAAGTAACCTTGCTTTCGTTGTCATTAATCACTCGAAATCTTTCCTGGCCATCAAACAGGTTACGGCTATTTAAAGTGCTGTTCACAGTAAAAAATTCTTCCGCCAGTTTTTCTCCATTTATCAACTCTATCAATTCAGCATCTTTTTCCGTATTGACTTTAAAATTTTTCAACTTCCAGGATATGATCTTTCCACCATAATTTGTTAATTTTACTGAATATAATTGATTTTCATAGGTCTTGTATTTTTCAGGTATATCCTCTTTTGCCTCTTCTTTATCTGGAATAGTCCCCTCTTTTTGGGCAGTTTCTTTAATGGTGATATCATTTTGGTTTTTAAGCCGGTTATTTTGCTCGAGAATATTTTTATCTGCCGCTTGGTTTTGAGCAGCCTTTAGTTTATCTGCAACTTTATCCTTATGGTGTATTGGCGGAGGAAACAATATCTGCCAGAGTAATAATATACCCATGCAAATAATCATGGTTAATAATACTCGTTTATTTTCCATACATTATATCCTATATATCCTATATTTTTCTTCAGGGAGGATCGTATCCACCCCGGCAGAATGGATTACACCTGATTATTCTATAGAGTGTTTTGATAATCCCAAGTAAAATCCCATATTTTTTAAGACAGCCTATTGAATATTCGGAACAGGAAGGTACAAATCTGCACCGAGGCGGAAATAGCGGCGAGACAAATTTTTGGTATATCGTGATAAGCCAAATAAGAATCTTTTTCAATTTTGAACCCGCTTTAGTATCTTTTTGATCTCTATTTCCAACTCTCTATATTTTATTTCTCTTAGTTTGCGGGTAAAAATAAAGACAATGTCTCGGTTTTCAGGAAATAACTCTTGGTTTTTTCTGAATATTTCTCGAACTATTCTTTTTATTGTATTTCTGGTTACAGCGTTACCATATTTTTTGGTAACTATCAGGCCTAGTCGCTTACCTTCACAGTGATTTTTTGCAAAGTTAACTATGCAACTTTTTGTTTTAACAATATTTTTATGTTTTTTTATACGATTATAATCAGATCTCTTCCTGACTCTACTATTTTTTTTATAAAATTGTCGAGAAAGATCACTGGTCACTTTTTAGTAAAACAGACTGCCAACTTGACCCGGCCTTTTCTTCGCCGTTTATTAATTATCTTCCGGCCATCCGAGGTACTCATCCTTTTTAAAAATCCATGTTTTTTAAGGCCTTTTCTGGTATGCGGTTGATATGTCCTTTTCAATTCAGCCTCCTTTATCCCCTTTTGTTAAGGTTTGGAGATATAATTAATTCGATCTATTCTTTTTGGAAAGTCGTATAGTTTACTTATTCTTCCGTGCTTTTGTCAAGGTATTTTTTACAGGTTAATTAAAGTATGAACTTGCAAATAATATTTTATTCCTTCAAAATAATGTTATCAACCAGGCGATTAATATATCGATATTACAGTATTAGTTTGTCCTTTTAAAAATGTTTTCCAGATCTCTGGAAAAAAATGTGGAAAACTCTTGGGTTTCATTATGAAAGATCTATGGAATCAGATATTATCTGAAATAAAACCTAAAATATCCGGCTTTGAATATGAAGCTTGGCTCTCTGATACCTCATTAAAATCTTATGATGCCGATAAATTTATATTAATAGTCAATTTAAAAAATGATTTACAAAAAAATTGTATAATTAATGATTATCATAACCTTTTGGTTGAGATCGGTTCAACTATAATCAACGAAAAAATTTCCATAGAATATATCCCAACAGATTCATCCAATGATAAGAATTCCTCTTCTAATACATCTAACCATAAAAAAAATAAACCAGTTACCAATAAAACAAAGATATCACCAGAGATTGAAGGCTTAAACCAAAACTTCTCTTTTGATAATTTTGTGGTAGGCAGCAGTAACAATTTTGCCTTTACCGCTGCTCTTTCGGTAGCTGAAAATCCATGTTCTTATAATCCTCTCTTTATTTATTCATCACCCGGTCTGGGAAAGACCCATCTTCTAAACGCCATCGGCCTTAAAATAAATGAAAAAAATAGTAAGAAAAAAATTATTTATGTCCAATGTGAACAATTTATGGATGAATTAATTAATCATGCTCTTAAAAATAGGAAAATCAACCAGTTTCGTGAAAAATATCGAAACAATTGCGATGTGTTATTACTAGATGATATTCAGATTTTAACCAAGGCTACCCAAACCCAGATTGAATTTTTTCATACTTTTGATTATTTATACCGGCATTTTAAACAAATTGTTTTAACCTCCGATAAACTTCCTCAAGATCTCAAAGAGTTGGATGATAGGCTTAAGAGCCGTTTTTCCTGTGGTTTGATAACCGATATTGAGGTACCTGAGTTTGAAACCAGGGTGGCTATTCTGGCAAAAAAAGCAGAATTAGCCAACAAATATATCCCTAATGAGGTGTTATTTTATATTGCCAACCATGCCAAGGAAAATGTCCGCGAATTGGAGATGTATCTCAATACTTTATTATTTAAAGCAAATATGTCCAAAGTTAACATAAATATAGATTTTGCCAAAAAAGCCTTAGAATTATTTGTGGCCCAAAGAAAAAAATATATAAATTTCGATACTATTTTAGATTTGGTATCCAATTTTGGTAAAATAAACAAAAAAGATATCATGTCAAAAAAAAGGAACAAACCCATTGTAAATATAAGATATATATTAATGTATTTATTACAAAAACACCTTAATTTGACTTATAGTGATATTGGTGAAAAGTTAGGGGGAAAACATCACACCTCTGTAATGTATGGTATTGATAAAATAAATGAAACATTAAATAATGATTTGCAGTTGAGTAACCTTGTGGAAAAAATAGAAAAAAATCTCCAGTAATTTCGAAAAACTATAGGGTTTAAGGTTTTGTTCTTGGTTTTTATCGGTTATATTAGTTGATATTAACTTTTTATTAATAAAAATATCCCTTTTTTATTAAATAGTTATTATAGTTTTCCTGATTTCCACAACCCTAATAATAACTATAATAAATTTTAATTATCTATTAGTATTATTATTGAAGTTGTTAAGTTAATAAAAAAAAATTTTAGAAGGAAACGATGATATGAGATTTTCAATAAACAAAGATCTGTTACTTGAAGATTTAGTTAAACACATGGGAGTAATAGAAAAGAGGACAACTCTCACCTATATATCCTGTATCTATATGAGTCTAAATGATGAGGGACAATTAACTTTGATCTCCACCAACCTGGATATGACCTTAAAAACAACTCTGCAGGCTTCAACTTTTGAAAATGGTGACTTACTGGTAGATGCCGTAATGTTTTTTAATTCTATCAAGGCAATTGATTCAGCGGTTATAAACATCTCCAAATCTCACAATAACTCTAGCATTGTATCTTTTGATAATGGGAGTTTTAATTTTTTGGGTCTTGATACAGATAATTATCCCAGTATAAATATTCCTCAGGGATTATCATACATACCAATAAAGGCGGAGAAACTTAAGTCCTTGATAAATCATACTTTATATGCTGTTTCAACTAATAACGCCAAAATTAATCTTACCGGTGCCTATTTTGAAACAGATGTTGAAAATTATTACTCTTTTGTTACCACCGACAGTTACCGGTTAGCTAAATACTCGGTTGAAAAAAAGGGGTCTAATCAAGAGGAGGAAAAAAAACAAGATATTAGAAACGCAATTATTCCCAGGCGCTGTTTAATGGAAATAAAAATGTTAATCGATAGTTTTGAAGATGATGTCTTGATTGCTATCGATAAAAATCAGATCTATTTTCTGGTGGGTTGTACTATGTTATCTTCCAGACTAATAGATTTTAATTTTCCTAATTACTCCGCTTTTATCCAGGAATCGGAGAAAGAGATCTGTATTAATAAAAGGGATTTGGTAAATATTTTAAGGAGAGCATCTATAATTTCCAGGGAAAGTTCTCCTCTGGTTGATATTGGTATTGAGAAAGACTACTTTAAATTTTCTTCGGTAGATGTGGACAAGGGAAAAATGGAAGAGGTGCTCCCTATTAGTTATGATGGGGAAACCTATAATGTTAATTTTAACTGCAACTATTTTCTCGATTGCCTAAATGTCATTGAAAGTGATCAGGTGGTTTTGAAATTTAATCCCAATAATAAAAAACTTCCGCTCAGAGTTGAGTCTGAAGATAAAAAAGAGAATTATATCGGTATTTTAATGCCAATTGAAACAATGTAATTATGAAAATATCATCAGTTTATTTAAAAAATTTTAGAAATATCGAAGATGAACAATTTGAATCTTCCCCCTACCTTAATTTTATTATTGGCGATAATGGTCAGGGAAAGACAAATATAATTGAGGCCATCTATCTTCTCACCAATTTCAAATCCTTTAGAAAACCTAAAAAAAATAGCGAAATAATCAATTGGGATAATAATTACTGTGAAATTGGCCTGAAAACAGAAGATCAAGAACGAAAAAAAAAATATAAATTAACCTTTACTCCCGAAAAAAAGAGCCTGTATGAAAGTGGCGTCCTGGTATCAAAATGGTCCACCGAATACGGTTATTTAAATTCAGTCCTGTTTACTCCCGATAATCTGTCCCTATTAAAAGGGGGACCGGAAGATAGGCGCAGATTTATCGACCGGTCTGTTTTTTTTTAAGAAATAACCAGATAAAACTACTCAAAGATTATAATCATATCCTATCTCATCGCAATAATCATTTAAAACAACCCTACCCAGATCACAATTTTTTAGATGTCTGCGATTCAAAACTGTCCCAATTTGGAGAGGGTCTGGTAAAAAATCGGCTTTTTTATTTAGGCTTGCTGGAACCCATACTAAATGACATTCATAACCAAATCTGCGGCCAGGGTAGAGTGAAGATTAAATATATGTTTAAAATTATTTCTAATAATCTATCCCTTTACCGTGAAAATTTTCAGAAAGAACTATCCAGGCTGAGGAATAAACATATTGAATTGGGATACACCAATGTGGGACCGCATGTGGATGATCTCCTATTTACTATTGACGGACACAACAGCAAGATATTTGCCTCTCAGGGACAGTTGCGAACTTTGGTTTTAGCGTTGAAAATAGCCGAAATAGAGATATATAAACAACAAACCAATAAACTACCTCTGGTTTTGCTGGATGATTTTAGCAGCGAATTGGATTCCAGCCGGTGTTTTAATGTTTTTGAATATATTGTAAGCGCAAATTTACAGTCATTTATCACTGCAACCGAGATGAATTTTGATACCGGTTTACTAAAAGAGAGCCGGGTTTTTAATATTGAAAAGGGAAAGTTAAAGTGTTAATCTGCGGGCGTTGAGAGCTTTTAATAAGGATAGAAGGACAATGATTAAAAGAAGAAAATGCCGATCAATTATGGTGGGAAAAGTTGGGGTAGGCGGCCGTGGGGGGCGACGCACCCATCTCAGTACAGAGCATGACCAATACCGATACCTTAGATTATGAGCAAACTTGTGATCAGATCTGCCGTCTGGCTAGCGCTGGAGCGGAAATTATCCGATTGGCTTTTCCAACTATTGAATCCTGCCGCCTAATTGGTAAATTCAAACAGAGATTTGGAGATTTACCGCTTATTGCTGATATCCATTTTGATTATAAAATTGCTATTCAAGCCATAAAAGAGGGGATTGACTGTGTTCGGGTAAATCCCGGTAATCTTGGAAGTATTCAGAGATTGAAACAGGTGGCGGAATGTGCCCGGGATTATGGTGCAACTATGCGAGTGGGAGTAAACAGCGGTTCAGTATCGAAAAGTATGCGAATCAAATATAATGGACCTACTGCCGAAGCTTTGGCTGCCTCGGCCCAGGAATATGCCCTGTTTTTAGAAAATATGGGATTTAATAATTTTAAAATATCATTAAAATCTTCTTCCATTTTTGACACCATAAATTCATTTAAAATTTTGGCTAAAAATGTTGATTGCCCTTTTCATATTGGTTTAACCTCCGCTGGTCCGCGCCACCAGGGGAGTATCAGAAACTCCATCACTTTGGGGAGCCTGCTTATGGATGGTATCGGTGATACAGTAAGGGTTTCTTTAACCGCTGACCCGGTGTGGGAGATAAAAGTGGCCAGGTCTATATTGTTGGCCCTGGAACTGCGGCCAGGATTGACAGTAGTTTCTTGTCCAACCTGTGGCCGCTGCCAGGATCAGAATTTGCTTATAGAGATGGCTGAGTGGCTGGAGGAGAAAGTGGTGGCGATGAGCAAAAATATCAGTTTTGCGATTATGGGTTGTGAGGTAAATGGACCCGGGGAAGCCAAAGAAGCTGATTTGGGGATGGCGCTTACTAAAAAGGGTGGGGTATTTTTTACCAAAGGGAAGGTGGTAGACAAAGCAATCCCCTTAAATAGACTAAAAGAATATATGCTGGAGAAAATAGAGGAACTTTAGGTATAAAGATAAAAGGAGTTTAATCATGCGAATGAGTAATATGCTGGTGCCCACTTTGAAGGAAACCCCAATGGATGCCGTGGTGGTGAGCCATCAATTGATGCTCAGGGCCGGAATGATTAGGAAGTTGGCGGCAGGGATATATAACTATTTACCACTGGGTTTGCGGGTTATAAGAAAGATAGAAAATATCATCCGGGAAGAGATGAACAGGGCAGGGGCTCAGGAATTGCTTATGCCCACGGTGCTGCCGGCTGAGTTATGGAAGGAGAGTGGACGCTGGGACTATTACGGCCCGGAGTTACTGCGGTTTAATGACCGAAAAAACGGTGAGTTCTGTTTTGGTCCTACCCATGAGGAGGTTATAACCGATATTGTCAGGTCAAGCCTTAGTTCTTATAGGGAGTTGCCTATAAATCTCTATCAAATCCAAACTAAATTTAGAGATGAGATGAGACCACGGTTTGGCTTGATGCGGGGGCGGGAATTTATAATGAAAGACGCTTACTCCTTTCATGTGAATAATGAATGCGCTCACCAGATGTATTGGAAGATGTATAAGACCTATTACCGGATTTTTACCCGGTGTGGTTTGAAATTCAGGCCAGTGGAGGCTGACACTGGTAATATAGGCGGCACTCTTTCCCATGAATTTCAGGTTTTGGCTGAATCTGGGGAAGATGCTATTTTGTCCTGCAACTGTTGCGACTATACCGCGAATGTGGAAAAAGCGGAGACTGCCCTTCAGCCAGGACCCAGTGGGGAAGTGGAACTTTTACAGATGGAGATGGTTGAAACACCGGATAAAAAGAGCATTGAAGAGGTAGGCGGCTTTTTAAAGGTTAAGCAGGAGCAGATAATCAAGGCGCTGGTATACCGGACCGGAGAACAGTTGATCACCGTGTTGATCAGGGGAGATAGGGATCTGAGTGAAGCAAAACTTACCTCCTTTTTAAAGTGCGACTCCTTGGAGATGGTGACAGATCAGGAAACTATTTCCAAGGCTGGGTTGACCATGGGATTTGTAGGCCCTATGGGTCTGGATATGCCGATTTATGCTGATTATGAGATTAAAAATATGCAAAACGCGGTTTGCGGCGCCAACCGGGAAGATTACCATTATATCAATGTAAATTTGGGCCGGGATTTTACCCTAAAAGAGGATAGTTTTTTAGATTTACGGTTTGGCCAGGCTGGTGACCTTTGTCCTCGCTGTAAGGATAGTAAGGGAGTTTACCAGGAGTTCAGAGGAATAGAGGTGGGACAGGTCTTTTTTCTGGGAGATAAGTACTCCAAGAGTATGAAAGCTCTCTATGTGGATGAAAATGGTGAACAAAACCCCATGATAATGGGCTGTTACGGAATTGGGGTGGGTAGGACCGGGGCTGCGGCTATTGAACAAAATCACGACAAAGATGGGATTATCTGGCCTATGCCTATTGCCCCTATGGAGGTGGTGATAGTGGGTCTTAATTTGAATCAAGAGGCAGTGGTCCAGACCTGCCAGCAACTCTATGATCAATTGATGGATAAAGGGGTGGAGGTGCTTTTCGATGACCGGGATGAGCGTCCAGGAGTTAAATTCAAGGATGCAGATTTAATCGGTATTCCACTCAGGATGACAGTGAGCCCCAGAAATTTGAAAAAAGGTGAGGTAGAGATCAAAGTGAGGAGCAGCGGGGAAATTATTTATGAAAAGGTGGATAAGGCGGTGGAGAGACTGGTTGAACTTAAAGAGGCGGACCTGCAGGAGATCGCTATAAAATGTAATAAGGAGTAAAATATATGAATCCAGCTGAGAAAATTATTTTTGCCTGTGATTATCCAGATTTGGATAGTGCGGATCGAGTTTTGTCTCAGGTAGCCAATAGAGTTGGATATGTAAAGATTGGCAAGCAACTTTTCACTGCTTTTGGTCCCCGGGCAGTGGAAAGAGTAAAAAAATATGGGGGCCGGGTCTTTTTGGATCTGAAGTTTCACGATATACCCAATACTGTAGCCGGAGCGGTAAAGTCGGCGGCCAGCCTGGAGGTTGATATGTTGACTATTCATCTATCGGGTGGCCTGGCTATGTTAAAGGCGGCCCGGGAAAATGCCACCGATAGGATGAAGATTATCGGGGTAACGGTTTTAACCAGTTTGACCGACCAGGACCTTATAGAAATTGGGTTTGCCCATAGTGCGGCCAAAACCTGCCTGAAGATGGTGCATTTGGCCAGAGAGGCCAATATTCACGGGGTGGTCACCTCTCCCCAGGAGGTAGCCGCTCTGAGAGCCGAGGTTTCAGATGATTTTCTGCTGGTAACTCCCGGTATCAGGCCGGCGGGAGTGGCGGTAGAAGATCAAAAGAGAGTCTCTACCCCAAAAGAGGCGGTGAAAAACGGCGCCGATTACCTGGTTATAGGGCGGGCTATCAGTGGGGCTGCCGATGCCGCGCTGGCAGTAGAGCAGATTTGCCAGGAGATGGGACCTGACTTATAGAAAATACAAATTGAAAACAGCGATAAACAGCCTGAAGATTAACACCGGAAAGTCACTTTTATGATTATCTATGGTTTAAATACTGTTGAAGAGGTGCTGAAAAATTGGCACATGGAAGTTAGAGGCCAGTCCCGGGCGGGTAATGGAGCAGAGAAGGCTGTAGATAACAACCGGTCCAGGCTTAACCGGATAAAGAGGGTCTATTTAGACAGAAAAAAGCAGAACGATAAAAAGGCGGCCAAAATTGCCAAAAGAGTCCAAAAAGCGGGGGTCGATCTCGGTTTTGAGAGCCGGGATTTCATCGGTAAGTTAGTGGGCCACAGCCGCCATGGAGGAGTAGCGGCAGATATTGGGGAGTTTGTTTACCATAGTGTGGCCGATCTGTTAAAAGGGGAGGGTAGGGGAATGTTGCTGATGGCCGATTGTCTTCAGGACCAGAGAAACCTGGGAGCCATAATCCGCTCAGCCTATGTCTTTGGCGCCCGGGGATTGATTGTGGGCAAAGACAGGAGTGCCGGTATTAATGCCACCACTTTTTTTTGCTCTCAGGGGACAGTATCAGCCCTGCCCACAGTGCAGGGTGGCAATTTGGCCCGGACAGTGGAGATTTTAAAGCAGGAGGGGTACTGGGTATATGGGCTGGATCTAAAAGGGGAACAGCCCGTTTTTCAGACCGAATTCGCCGATAAGACCTTACTGCTGCTAGGTGGAGAAGATCGCGGTTTGCGTCCGTTGATGAAAAAAAAGTGTGATTTTACCATCCGAATACCCTCAGCGGGAACTTTCAACAATCTCAACGCCTCTACAGCTGCCGCCATAGCCATGTACGAGGTTATGAAACAAATTTCTAAAAACCAGAATTGACAATCTTTTTAATCAGTGATACTTTCATAAATTCTGAACAATAATTTTGCGAAAAGCGTATGAAATTGTTTGGTAAAGAAGAGAATATTGACCAAAAAATCAAACCATCATTTTGACCAGGTTTTTCTAATTTTTTAAGAGGTTTGCCCATGGAATATATTATTTTGATTATTGGCGCTATGCTGGTAAACAACTTTGTTCTGGCTCAGTTTTTGGGTATTTGCCCGTTCCTGGGGGTAAGCAAAAAGGTGGAAACAGCGTTGGGGATGGGGTTTGCGGTGATGTTTGTTATGAGTATCGCCAGTATTGTCACCTGGTTGATTCAAAATTTTTTATTGGCCCCTTTCAATCTTCAATATTTACAGACCATTGTCTTTATTTTAGTTATTGCTTCACTGGTGCAGTTGGTAGAGATGGCCATTCAGAAACTATCACCGGTTTTATACCAGGCTTTGGGTATCTTTCTACCTTTGATTACCACCAATTGCGCGGTTCTGGGTGTGGCAGTTTTGAATATCAAAAAAGATTTAGATTTTTTAGGCGCCCTGGTTAATGGCATCGGCGCTTCCATCGGCTTTACCATTGCCATTGTTCTTTTTGCTGGTTTGCGGGAACGGCTGGAGTTGTCCAACCTGCCGGAGAGTTACAAGGGGAATGCCATAGCCATGATTGTTGCCGGTCTTTTATCCCTTAGTTTCATGGGATTTGCCAATTTGGTACCCATGTAGAAAGGAGTTTTGAGTTGCTTACCGCCATTGCAGTTCTTTCCGGAGTGGGGTTGATAGCAGGGATAGGTTTAGGGGTGGCCTCCAAGGTTTTTTACGTATATGTTGACCCCAAAATAGAAGCTATAAACGAAATTTTACCTCAGGCCAATTGCGGCGCTTGTGGCTACACCGGCTGCAGCGACTATGCCAGGTCCATTGTGGAAGGTGAGGTAGATATCAGCCTCTGCCCTCCAGGTGGTTCCGACACTGTGGAAAAGGTTGCCGCTATCATGGGGGTGGAAGCGGTGGCTGTGGAGCCGATAACCGCCATGGTAATGTGCGCTGGGGGCAGTGACGACTGTTCCGATTTGGCCGAGTATCATGGTCCTTATGACTGCACCTACGCTCACCTGGTGGGCGATGGTCCCAAGGCCTGTAAATACGGTTGCCTGGGATATTCCAGTTGTCAGAAGGTTTGCGATTATGATGCCATCAACATTACAGAAACCGGTTTGGCCTGGATAGATGAAGAGAAGTGTATTGGCTGCAAGAAATGTGTAAATACTTGCCCCCGGAATCTAATAAAGATGGTACCCAAGGGGAGAAAGATGCATGTATTGTGCAGCAACCACTATAGCCCCAAAGAGATAAAGAAAATTTGCAAAGTAGGTTGCACTGGTTGTGGTGTCTGCTCTAAGAAATTCAAAGATGCCTGTATAAAAATTGACGATTTTCTGGCGGTTATTGACTATCAAAACCAGGTGGAACTGGTAGATCAAGCACAGGCCTGCCCGGTGGAAAGTATAATCGACCTTGAGCGCTACCAATTAGCCTCTTGGGTGAATGATCACCAGGCCAAAGATGAGTATAAGGCCTTTAAAAAAGAACAAAAGGCTAAGAAAAAAGCGGCCAAAGCTGAAGCAGCCAAAAAAGCCAAAGAGGCTAAAGAGGCCAAAGAAACTAAAGAAGTGAAAGAGGTCAAGGTGCCCAAAGAGACCTAGACCACCGAAAGATAAAGGATAAAGGAGAAACCAGGTGAGTTTTACTTTCAAG
>CAZTWC010000002.1:0-13037 GCA_964617105.1 uncultured Myxococcia bacterium | reverse complement strand
TAGACCACCGAAAGATAAAGGATAAAGGAGAAACCAGGTGAGTTTTACTTTCAAGCACGGAGTTCATCCGCCCGAAAATAAGCAATGGACCGAAGGGGCTGCCATAGAGGAGATGCCCCTGGGAAAAACCTATGCTATCCCCCTGTCTCAGCATATAGGTGTTCCCAGTCAGGCGCTGGTTAAGAAAAAAGAAGAGGTCAAAAAGGGACAAAAAATAGGGGAGGTTCAGGCTTTTGTCAGCTCTCCGGTGCACGCACCCACCTCTGGCAAAGTGAAGGACGTGGTCAACCACCCGCACCCATTGGGAAAGAGTTTACCAGCGGTTATTATCGAAGTGGATGGAGAGGATGAATGGGATGAATCTATCAAGGGGATAGATGACCCATTTTCTCAAGATATCAATAAACTGGTGGATATGATCAGTGCTGCCGGAGTGGTGGGTATGGGGGGAGCCACTTTTCCCACTCATGTCAAATTGAGTCCTCCCAAGGAAAAAGCCATTGATACAGTTATTATAAACGGGGCGGAGTGTGAGCCTTTCCTGACCGCCGATCACCGTCTGATGCTGGAACAACCGGATAAGGTGATCCAAGGTTTAAAAATAATAATGTATATTTTGGGGGTTAAAAGCGGTTATATCGGCATTGAAAATAACAAACCCGATGCCATTTCTCTATTCAATGAGAAACTCGCCGGCCAGAAAGAGATCCAGGTGGCGGAACTGCAGGTAAAATATCCCCAGGGCGCTGAAAAGCAACTTATAAACGCTCTTTTAGATAGACAGGTGCCTTCTGGCGGACTGCCCATGGATGTGGGTGCCCTGGTGCACAATGTTGGCACCACCACCGCTATTTACGATGCTATATATCATGGTTATCCATTGATTGAGCGGATTACCACAGTGACTGGCAGCGCAGTATCCAGGCCGGCTAACCTTAAAGTGCGGATTGGCACCAGTTTTCAGGAAGCTATCGATTTTTGCGGCGGCCTGAAAGATGACGCCGGTAAAATCATCTCCGGTGGTCCCATGATGGGCATGGCCCAGTTGAATGACCAGGTGCCCATAACCAAAGGTACCTCTGGTATACTGGTGCAGGCCCAGGTAGATCTCCGCTCTTTTGAATATCTCCAGTGTATAAGGTGCGGGCAGTGTGTTCAGGCTTGTCCATTGATGCTGGTGCCCAATGAGATTGGTATTTATGCCGAACTGTCCCGATTTGAAGATTGTGAAAGAGTTAATACCCTGGACTGTATGGAGTGTGGTAGTTGCTCTTTTGTATGCCCCTCAAACCGACCCCTGGTTCACTTTATCAAGCGGGCCAAGGGGGAGATAATGGCCAGCAGAAAAAAGGAGGGTTGAGCCAACCATGGAAAAAGCGGAAAAATTAATTCTAACATCTTCTCCCCATGTGCATAGCGGCAACAGTGTTGAGAAAATAATGTGGACCGTTTTCTTCGCCCTGGTGCCGGCAACCCTGGTAGGGGTTTGGGCTTTTGGCTTCATGGCGGTGAAGGTTATTTTGTTGACCACCCTGGCGGCAGTAGGTTTTGAGGTGTTGATTCAGAAACTGATGAAAAAACCTATAACCGTAAAAGATGGTTCCGCCGCCCTGACTGGATTGTTGCTAGCCTTGAATATGCCCCCATCTTCTCCCTGGTGGCTATGCCTGGCAGGTTCCTTTATTGCTGTATTTATTGCCAAGCAGGTCTTTGGAGGGCTGGGCTACAATCTGTATAATCCGGCTTTGGTGGCCAGAGTTTTCCTGCTAATCGCCTTTCCGGTGCAGATGACTATGTGGGCGGTGCCCATGGATTATCAAGAGATAAAGACTGCCCAGGGACGTTTTTTAGAGCAGAGCGCGGTTATTAATACGATAGACGGCAAGATGGTGGATGCCAAGACCGAGATTAGCCCTAATCAGGTAGATGTTATTACCTCTGCCAGCCCTTTGGGGATTTTAAAAGAGAAGGGCGCCAAGGCGGTTGCCAATTTGAATTTACTCGATTTTTTTACCGGTTTTAAAGAGAGCGGTAGCCTGGGAGAAATATCGGCCCTGTTTTTATTGCTGGGTGGACTGTTTTTAATTTTCCGGGGGATCATTACTTGGCACATTCCAATTTCATTTTTAGCCACTATGGCTATAATGGCGCTGATTTTTCAGCAGGTGGACCCAGATAAGTATGCTGGTCCGATTTTTCACCTAATAACTGGCGGTGCTATTATTGGTGCTTTTTTCATGGCCACCGATTATGTGACCACTCCCATATACCCTTTGGGAAAGATAATTTTTGGGGTGGGTTGCGGTTTGATAACCATAGTAATCAGGATGTTTGGTGGTTACCCCGAGGGAGTTTCTTTTGCTATTTTACTAATGAACTCCGCCACCCCTATTATTGACAACTATACCCGGCCCAGGATTTTTGGATTTAAAAGGCTAACATGAACCCGGCATTATAATTGCGGGCCCATTTTGGTTTTTTTAGGGAGAAGTTTCCATGATGAATATAGTTAAAATGACGCTTGTGCTGGTGATAATCTGTATGGCCACCAGCGGTCTTTTGGCCTTTGTCAATGCCAAGACCGAGGGACCAATAAAAAAGCAGAAAGAGTTGGCGCTAAAGAGAGCCCTAAAAAAAGTGCTGCCCTTATTTGATAATAATCCGGGTGCAGAGAAAGTTGCCCTCAAAATCGGTCAGGACAAAAAAGGGCGGGATCTTTTTACCGATTTCTATCTGGGTAAAAAGGGCGGAAAGATCAATGGCGTGGCTTTTCAGTGGGATACCAGGGAGGGTTACAGCGGTTTGATCAGGTTTATTATTGGACTGGAACCGGACCAGGGTAAAATATACGGTCTAAAAGTGATGGAGCATAAGGAGACTCCCGGATTGGGCGCCCGCATGGGAGAGAAGGAGTTTTTGGAGCAGTTTTCGCCCCAAAAGGGTTTGACTCTGGAAAATACTGTCTGGAAGGTAAAAAAGGATGGGGGGAAATTTGACCAGATAACCGGCGCCACCATTACTCCCAGAGCCTTGCTTAAAGCCATGGGCGAGGGGTTGGCTTTTTTTAAGGAGCACAAGTCAGAGATCATTGGACAATTGAAATAAGGAGTTAAACCAGCCATGAGTAAATATTCAGAGGTTATAGTCAAGGGAGTTTGGACTGAAAATCCGGTGTTCATGATGATGCTGGGGATGTGTCCCCTGTTGGCAGTGACCACCAGCGCATACAACGGGTTGGGCATGGGAGTGGCGGCCTCCTTTGTGCTTATATGTTCCAATATTGTTATCTCTTTGATTAGAAATTTTATTCCTCCCAAGGTGAGGATTCCCTGCTTTATCGTGATTATTGCCACCTTCGTGACTATCACCGACCTGGTGTTAGCCGCTTTTTTACCAGATTTGCACGCTGCCCTGGGACTGTTTATACCATTGATAGTGGTGAACTGCATTATTTTGGGACGGGCCGAAGCCTTTGCCAGTAAAAATAGCCTGTTGATCTCAATAGTAGACGGCGTTGCCATGGGTATAGGTTTTACCCTTGCTTTGTTTATGTTGGCGGCAGTGCGGGAAATTTTGGGCAGTGGTACCCTCACTCTGTTTCAATTGGGAGAAACCATTGTCCAGTTTGATCTTTTAAAAGGAGCAGGTTTTGCTCCGATTATAGTAATGATACTTCCTCCTGGTGCCTTTTTGGGATTGGGTTTTATTTTAGCGGCTCTGAAGAAGATAGAGTTAGCCAAAGCTAAATGAGAATCCGGATTCTCGGATATTCGTAGGAGAGGACAAGAATATGCCATTTGTTAATATTAAACTGGCCGGTGAAGTGGACAAAAAGCAAAAAGAGGCTTTGGCAGAAAAAGTGACCCAGGTGATTACCGAGGTCACTGGTAAGCCTGCTCAGTATACTTATATTGTTATAGAAGAGGTCCCGCGGGAAGATTGGGCCATTGGCGGCAAGTTACTGGGGTAAAAAAATAACTCTGATTATTTTATTAGTTATACCGGTTTTTCAGCAAGAAGATAATCGCATCCCGGGCACAGTGCTCACAGTAGTTGTACTGATTTTTCATGGTGCTCAACATTTTTTCCACCATTTTTAAATCCTTGTCATCCAATTCTCTCTTTTCATCAGACATATACCTGATAAAGTGTTCTTTGTTGCTGTTGATTACTTCCCGTCTATCTTTGAAAAAATCTTCCTTTAAACTGTTGAGATAGTTGGGGAAAATAGTTTTATATTCTAAGTCACCTTCAGGATGTTCAAGCCTGAAAGCGCCAATTTTGGTGATCAGCGAACGGCGGAAATCGGCATAGTCCTCTTTTCCCTCCACAATGATATTTTCCATGTGCTGCATAAATTGTTTATCTGGATCCCGGAGTTGGCCGCTCACTTCATCTTCATATTTTTCCTTTTTAATCCAGTGGCGGACATGGAACACGTAGCGTTCAAACAACTCTTTGTAACTGCTCTCATCGGCCAGCCCCATAGAGTCGGACACCTCGTTGTCCACCATTTCCAGATATTCGTGTATGATCATTTTAATATAGATTGAGTTGTCATAATATTCCCCTTCTGCTTTTCGGTTCAAAAAGGGATAGACATCTTTTTGTTCTGCCAGGCGGCTCAGTTCTCCAAAAACTGCCTGGGGGTTAAAACACTTAAAGCGGGGGTTTTGAGCCGCATTGAGAAGAACCATGCGCAACTCTCTAACCGAGGCACCAAACCGACCCTCATAAAAGGGACCGCGGGCGTTTTCTTTAAAGATTCGACCCAAACATTTTTTTAACTCCTTTAATTCATTTGAAGATAATTTCAGTGGTAATTCCCCATGATCATATAGTTTCATTTTTTCAACTGGCGAGAGTTTTTCGATTATTTCTCGGATCTGCTTAGGGAAATTGTTGGGATCGGGCTTAATAAGCCGGCTCAAAACCGCCCACATAGAGGTTATGGTAGTGACGTGAGGAGCAATATGCTTGGTTAAACCGCTTTGTTTGATTATCTCATCATAAATCATTTTTTCCTGAGAGTAACGTAAAATATAGGGAACCTTGATAAGTTCAATTCTGGCTTTAAAGGAATTGAAATCTGGGTACTCCTTGAAAGCGTCAAAATGGGTGTCGTTAGAGGTGCCGATAAACAGGCCATCCAGCCTCAACAGGGCATTGGGTAAAGATACCTGATTGTTTTCGCAGGTAGGTAGCAGGTATTTGAAGGACTCGATGGGGCGCTTTAGCATGTCGTTGTATTCCAACATGCCCCGGTTGGAATTCACCAGGGCGCCGCTGAATTCGAACAGGTTAAGGCTTTTCAGTGAAGGGGGCAGGGCGCTTGTACTGGCATCCTGGGTTATTTGTCTGCTATTGGCGTCAACACTCATTTGGGGATCTATAGATACGAGACCTTGCCGGTATTTACGGGAAAAATAGAATCTTTCCACCTGAATATGCTGTAAGAGTTTGGAAAAATCACCCCGGTAGGCGTTAAACAGGGCCTCAAATATCATCTTGCATTTTGGGCACAAATCACCTTTTAGCAGGTAATCACTAATAACATAAGATTTAGGCAGAATATTTTGATCTTTCCATTGTTTAAACAGTTTGGCCCGCAACTCCTGAGAAAGCAGGAAAAGAGGGTGATCTTTGAGATCGCAAAATAGTTTGGCATCCACACTGTCCACATCCAAATAGGCATAACTTTTACTTTTAATCTGGGAAGTGGATTGTTCACCATCTTTATCCTGAAAACCAATGTTTCCTTTTACTAATTTTTCCTTAGGAAAAATCCAGTTGAAAGAGTAAATAATCCCTTCATCATTGGTGGAATACTCTTCTAAACCCCTGGAGAGGCAATTTACCACCGAGGTCTTAGCCGAGCCGTTGGGACCGTGTAGTAAAAGTAATTTATCTACTTTGCCCTGCTGAACAAAGTTACAAAGGTAACGATACAGTGTATGTTGTACCATTTCCAGCCCTATCACTCGGTTTACCCCCTGGTCAAAGGGTAGGTCAAAGAGTTTGAATCCACGGTTGGTCATTACTTTTTTCTTCCCCTTCCCCTTCCCCTTCCCCTTTTCCTTTTGGGGATGGCGGCCAAAATACTCCAACATCTCTTTTATATATTGGGCTGAGTTGCGAATATAGCGTTGTGGTTCTTTTTCTACCAAACCCAGGTAATCGTCAAAAGAGAGAAGGGTTTTACGATCAATAAACTCCTGCTGTAATTTATCGCAGGTGGTTTGCAGAAATTGTTTTTCGGCCATGGTTTTTTCCTTTTAAGAAGAAAAGATTAATATTTTCCAGATCCTTTACCTCCAGTAACAATAGCCACCGAAGCACTAGCGCCAATCCGGTTGGCGCCAGCCGCCATCATATCTTTGGCATCCTGGGCAGAGTGGATGCCTCCAGAGGCTTTGACTCCCATCTCTTTACCCACCACTGCTCTCATCAGAGTAATATCTTTTACGGTAGCTCCTCCTTTACCAAAGCCGGTGGAGGTTTTAACAAAAGCGGCGCCAGCGATTTTTGACAGAGTACAGGCGATAACTTTCTCTTCATCGTTAAGGGAGGCGGCTTCGATGATCACTTTGACCGGTATACGGCCCGCTGCCCGAACTATCGCCTGGATATCCTCCAGCACACAGCGATAATCCCGGGATTTAAGGGCGCCGATATTGATAACCATATCTATCTCCCGAGCGCCGTTTCTAATGGCGTCTTTGGTTTCAAAAGCCTTGGTTTGGGGAGTGGTGGCGCCCAAAGGGAAACCAACTACGGCGATGGGTTTAACCCGGCTCCCCTCTAACTGAGCAGCGGCATAACGGATATTGACCGCATTTACACATACGGTGGCAAATCCGTATTTTTTGGCCTCGTCACACAGTGTTTTCAACTGCTCGCGGGTAGCCTCCGGTTTTAACAGGGTATGGTCGATAAGAGCCGCCACTTGGTTATTAACCTGGCCGGCTTTTCCCGGCTTGGAGCCGATTCGGTCAGCCCCGTGGTCAATAATATTTTTTATTGCTTCCGGCTTTAATACCACACAGTGGCCGCAGCCAGCACAATTATCCGGCGAATCGGTAATACACAGGTCGCAATTGGAAGGTGTTCCCTGCTCTTCGGCATATCCCCGTTGTTGAAGTTTCTCTTTGACCTTAGTGGCAATAACCGCCACTAACTCCTCATTGTTATTGTTCATTTTTTAGTGATCTCCAGAAAGATAATTGGTTTTTGTTTCTGACTGGTTATTCGGATGAATTTCCACCAGCATTTGTTGGTGCATTATCGGGTTGGCGGCCAATATGTCGCCGCTTTGTATATAAAGGTTATCTCCATTTAAATCGGTGACTTTGCCGCCCGCCTCTTCTACAATTAGAGATCCAGCAGCTAAATCCCATATTTTCAACCGTTTTTCCCAAAAGCCGTCCCAGCGGCCGCAGGCTACGTAGCAGAGATCCAAAGCTGCGCTTCCCAACCTGCGAACCCCTCTGGACAACATATTAAAGTGGACAAACAGATCGTGGTTATTATCCGGATTTTGCCGCCTATCATAGGGAAAACCGGTGCATAGCAGACTTTTCCCTATGGTCTGGGCATTACTGACTTTTATGGGGTTGTGGTTGAGTTTGGCTCCATTTCCTTTAATCGCCTCAAATAGTTCCTGGCGGCTGGGATCATAGATCATCCCCATAATGGGTTGGTTATCTTTATGTAATGCTATGGAGATAGTGAATATAGGCAGGGAATGGGTAAAGTTGACTGTGCCATCTAAAGGGTCGATTATCCAGCAATAGGGAGAGGAGTTGTTTTTACTGCCATCCTCTTCCGACAGGATGGAATGATCTGGGAATTGTTTCTGGATAGAGGTGATAATAACTTTTTCCGCCTTTTTGTCTGCTTCGGTAACCAGGTCTATCTGGTTATTGTTTTTGATATCAACTTTCAAAGGACGGACAAAGTAGTCCATCAATAGTTGGCCGGCGGATAAAATTGCCTGGCGCATGACATTTTGGGCAGATTCAATATCCATGGTATAAGAAAAACGCCTTATTTGGTTTATAAAATGCGGGCAATTTAGAATGATATTACAACCGATATATTGGCAAATATTAGCATGCTTGCCAGAAATATTCAAGAATCCTGCTCAATATGAGGATTTCGACTTGTGCCTAATTTCAACCTGGAGGTCAACCCGGGTGCCCTGGGGCAGGCATAAATAGCAATAAATCAAGGTGATGGAGATTGCCGCTTGTCTATTTTCGAAAAAGAGGTAGGATTTGAAAAAGCACCCAAAGAAACCCCTTTAATTTATTATGCCAGGCTAGAGAGCGACTAAAAAAGGCTGGTTATGAAGTTTATCAAACGCCTTAGGGTTATTATTTGAACCTTGATATCCAGGCACCTGGACATCCTTTAGCCAGAATTTATAAAGAGTTTTAAAATGAACAGCTTCAAAACTTATGATGATAATTAACGGTGCTTATCCCGTTTCCCTGAAAAAGGAAAAATCAACATGTATGACTGCTTTAAAGATAAAATAACAAAAGGGCGAGAAACCTTTCCTCTCCTTTGGATTATTTCTGAAAACTTATTACATTTCGGGAGTTGGATATCAGCGGGATACCTATTATGGTATTTCTGGCAACCTGCAGGAATGCCGGTCTTGGCCATTATCTGGATATTACTGGTTATTGTTATCCAGGTAATGTTGAAAAAGCATAACTGCTCCGGCTGTTATTACTACGATAAATGGTGCCATCTGGGATGGGGAAAGATCAGTTCTCTGATGTTCAAGCGCGATAGCGGCAATCCTAAAATTGGCATGATGTTGTCATTTTTTTACATTATTCCGCCAATAGTTATTTTAATTATTTCTATCATCATAGGTATAGTTGAAAAATTTGGTATTGAATTTTGGATTGGGGTAGTCACTTATTTTATACTTAATGCTATCACTTTTCCAATACGGAAAAAAGGTTGCGCTGAATGTACCATGAGGAAGGCTTGTCCTGGAAGTGCCTCAAAGAGTTGATAGGGCTTCACTTATTGCTCATTTATTTATTCATTTTCTTGTGCTTCATAACTGACTTACAAAATTTGCCAAAGCGTCTATCTTTGTCCCGCCTCTCATAATATGACATCTCATTGTAGATGGACTCTCTTTTCATCTTTAGATAGTTTTGGTAACGCTTTTGGGAGATTTCACCCTTTTCTAAGGACGCCAATATCGCACATCCATTTTCTTGAACATGGGAACAATTATTAAAACGGCATAGTGTTGATAAATGGCTTATATCATCAAAGGTTGACTTTATTCCCGATTCTACTCCAATTGCACCTAGTTCGCGCATACCTGGTGTATCAATGATCATTGCACCATTATTTAACATGCTTAACTGGCGACGAGTGGTAGTATGCCTTCCTTTACCATCTTTTTCTCTAACTTCCTGAGTTTCAAATAAATTTTGGTAATGAAGAGTATTTAGCAGAGTTGTTTTGCCGACCCCAGAAGATCCAAGCAGGCAATAGGTTTTACGCCGATGCAACAACTCTTGTATTCTGTTTAATCCAAATCCATTGATATTACTAAAGGTTAAAGTTTGGATATTGGGAAATGCTGCACGAATTTTAGATATTTTATCTTCTAATTCCTCATTAGACACTAAATCGCTTTTACTCAATAATACTACAGGTTGTATCTTATTCTCATTTATCATTACCAAATAACGTTCTAAGCGATTCGAATTAAAATTTTCAATAGATTGCATAATAAAGGCAGTGTCTATATTGGCCGCTAATAATTGAAACGCTATCTTTTTACCAGCAGTCTTCCTGGTTAAAAAAGTTTTTCTGGGTAGAATTTGGTGAATAATAGCATAAGAATCATCATTAAGATATTGTGCATAGACCCAATCGCCCACAGTAGGATAATCTAATGAGGAATTGGCGCCAAACATTAATTTCCCTGTTATTTTGGCGACAAGTTCATTATTGGTATCTTTTATTGTAAAGTTCTCCTTATTAACCGCGATAACCCTGGCAATGTTAAAATCCTTTGAATCCAAATTGTTAATTTGCTCTTTAAGCCAGGCGCTGAAGCCGAGATCTTCTAAATTTGTTATTATTTCCATTATAAGACCTCCACCATCTCCTTACAGGTCTTTACCTGGGCAAAGCCAAACTCCAAATTGATTAAAGATGCCAAATGCATCTCTTGACTGCTGGCAGCAGTGCCATCAGCCAGGAAAAATACCCTAAAATCTCTTACAAAAGCATCCCTAGCAGTAGTTTCACAACACAAATTAGTCATTACTCCGCCTCTGTACACGCCTCCCATTCCATGGCAATCAAAAAATATTGCTCAAAAACTCATCAACATAAGACCATACCAGCTCCAAATTGCCAACAAAAAAATGATCTGTGCCATAAATTATCTTAAGTTTCTTCTTTATTGGCAGGAGTCTGAGCCAATTTTTGCGATGAAGTGAATTCCCGGATGGGAACATGATTAAAAATTGCCATCTGGTTTAGTGATGATATACTTTATGCTGATTACTCTTAATTATTGTTTCTGGCCACAGATTTTAAATATAAAAGATATTTTTTAAGAGGTGAATAGTTATGAATAGTTATGTTGCTGAAGTGTTGGATGATATTAAAAAAAGATTTGTCTGGGAAAAAGAGTATGTTCAGGCGGTGGAGGAGGTGCTGACCTCTTTAAGTCCGGTTTTTGATCAGAATCTGGAGTATAAGTCCATTAAAATATTAGAGCGGATTGTGCTGCCGGAGCGGGTTTATCTTTTTCGGGTGCCCTGGCGGGACGACAGTGGCAATATTCAGGTAAACACCGGCTATCGAGTGGGCTTTAACAGTGCTTTGGGGCCCTACAAAGGCGGGTTGCGTTTTCATGATTCAGTGACTTTGAGTATTTTGAAATTTTTGGGTTTTGAGCAGACTTTTAAAAATGCTTTGACCGGATTGTTGTTGGGAGGAGGAAAAGGGGGAAGCGATTTTAATTTCAGAGGGCGTTCAGAAGCCGAAATAGAAAATTTTTGTCACAATTTTATGATCGGACTTTTTAAGTATATTGGGGAAAATACCGATGTTCCGGCTGGCGATATTGGGGTTGGAGCCCGGGAAATCGGCTTTTTGTTCGGCCAATACAAACGGTTGAAAAATACTTTTGAAGGGGTGCTGACCGGTAAAGGACTCGATTGGGGAGGTTCTTTGCTTCGGCCCGAAGCCACCGGTTTTGGACTGGTCTACTTTGCCAATGAGATGCTAAAAACCATTGATGATACTTTTGATGGCAAAACAGTCTGTGTTTCTGGTTTTGGCAATGTAGCCTGGGGGGCAGTTACCAAGGTTAGCGAGTTTGGTGGAAAAGTGGTAACTCTATCGGGACCGGACGGCTATATTTACGATGCTGATGGACTAAAGGGAGAAAAGATTGATTATATGCTGTCCATGCGCCTTAGCGGCCGGGATATGGTCAAGGATTATGCTGATAAGTTCAAGGTTGACTACTTTCCGGGTAAAAGACCTTGGGAAGTGCCCTGTCACATCGCCTTGCCTTGTGCCTGTGAGAATGAATTAGAGGAGGATGATGCCAGGAAATTGGTGGAGAACAAGTGCATCTGTGTGGCTGAAGGCGCCAATATGCCGGTTTCTTTGAAAGGGGTAGAGATTTTTCAGAACAGTAAGACCCTGTATGCGCCCGGCAAAGCCTCCAATGCTGGCGGAGTGGCCTGCTCAGGTCTGGAGATGATCCAAAACAGCAGTAAAACCCCCTGGAGCAGAGAGCAGGTGGACGAAAGGCTGCACCAGGTGATGCAGAAAATTCATAAAATGTGTATTCAGGCAGCGGCTCAGTATGGCTCTCCGGGAAACTATGTGAATGGCGCCAATATAGCCGGATTTATTCGGGTGGCCAATGCCATGATTGACCAGGGTAATGTATAGGCGGTACACCAGGTTCTGATCACCTTCGGCGTCAGCTAGTCGAGATGCAGCCATTGCAACAATAAAATTTGGATGCGCTCGGATAGCAAGGCGCCAGAGTCAAAATACCCGCAGGCGTATATATAATACGCCGAGGACTATTTTGACTCTGGCAACGAAGTTAGTCGAGATGCAGCCGAATTTTACATTACAGTCCTAAGAATTGGATGGCCATGCCGCAAAGACAGATAGTTCCGCCGGCAATGGCATGGATATAGCGTTCAGTGTTTTTTAAAGACAGAAAGGATAACCCAAAATAGGAGGTCATTACCAATCCCAGCATGGTGAGGATGGTAACAGCGCCAAAGATAAAGGTCACCAGAATAATGGTAAATGTACTGTTTTGGGCGGCAGGGTACATTAATATGGGAATCAGCGGCTCACAGGGGCCTAAAACAAAAATAGTAAACAATATCCAGGGAGTTATATCACCTTTTTTAACACTTGTTTCCAGGGTTTCGGTTTTTGATTGGTGAGCGCCCAAAAAATGATTATGGCTATGGCCGTGGCTCTTGAAGGCTTTTCTGGCTCCCCAAATAAAATAGATAAGTCCAAAGGAGATCAAAAACCAGGCAGCCAGATCACCGCGAAAAGATTCAAACAGTTCCAGTTTATTGACCAGCAGGCCAAATCCAATCCCAATGATCCCCAGCACCACTGAACTCAATATGTGGCCAAAACCACAAACAACAGTAATTAGAATTGTTTTTACAGCCGACCAATTCCGGGCCTTGGCCATGGCGATAAAGGGCAGGTAGTGATCAGGTCCCAACAGGGTATGGAAAAATCCCAATGAGGCTGCGGTTATCATCAGTAAAATAGTATCGTGGGGCATGCTTTTCTCCAGGTAATTTTAGTGGATAGCAGCAGGAAAGGGTTTCCTGCTGCTATCTCTATCTGGATATTAATAATTTAGGCTAAAATTGTCAATCAGTTTTGTTACCAATATGAGATTCGTGTTACAGTTTGTTGTGTGGTGTACAAAAAAAGGGCGGCCAGCAGGCCGCCCTTTTAGGTTCAGGTTATGTTGGCAGGTT
>CAZTWC010000001.1:63174-77937 GCA_964617105.1 uncultured Myxococcia bacterium | reverse complement strand
GGCAACTTTTTATCCTCATTTATTAAGAGTATGGGGTTGGTTGGCAGTTTGAAAAATTTACTTCTGCTGACTGTTTCTAGCATAGTGATGTGGTTTTGTTATGCCAGTTGCGGTTTTCTTTTGTTTCAATGTTTTTCTGTCCCCTTGTCCGCTCTGCACGCCATGGCCCTGGAGGCTTTTGTGACCCTTGGCGTGGCTATTCCCACCCCGGGGCTGGTCGGAGGTTTTCATCTTTTTACCAAGTCTGGACTGGTATTGATGGGAGTTGCGCCAGCGGTTGCCGCCGCTTTTGCAATTATGTTTCACTTTATCCAGGTAGCCTGTGCGGCTCTTTTTGGATTGATAGTACTGCCGTCCACTCGAATTTCGTTAAAAGAAGTAAAAAATAGCATAAAGGAGGATAGCGATGAGTTGCCAGTCAGAGAAACCTGTTAAACAAGTTCGCGGTCATCAGCGGCAAATGCCGCGCTCCAAGGAAAGAAGCCTCCTTACTTTTGGTTTTCCTGGAATAGAAGGACAGCACAAGGGATTTTCTAAGGATATGGGGCCCACTGGAATTCATGTAGGCACCAATTTTGTAAAAGTAAAGGTGGGGCAACTATTGTGGGTCAAGTTGGAGGTGGAGGGAAAACCGTTTGAAATAGATGGCGAAGTAGCCTGGATAAAAAAGGTTCCACGGGAGATCCAGGGAGTAGAACGGGGAAGCATTGGAGTAAGGATTCTCCGCGCTTCCGAAGATTGGTTTAGTCTCTTTATGTAAGCGAGCCCTGCCGTTCTCTCTTTTGTGCTGTCGGGGATGGTGGCGGGCATTCGGGTTTATTATCTGGTGGTAGTAGTGCTCTACCACCACCAGATAACTTTGATAATTACTACTTAATACTTGGTAGCCAAATACTTACCGAAGGCTCCACTATTGAACTGGTTTTTATCTTTTCGTAGTTCAATGAGTAAAGATTGCGGAAGGGATCAACCACCATGCGGGCCACAGTGATACCACTATTGCGGTTGATATGATTTCCCGCCATATCGTAGATATCCAGATGATGGTCAGCAGCAGAGGTGCCATGACCGGTTTGAGAGAGCACAAAGAATAGGCCGGCCCGATCAATAGAGATATCCAGCATCTTAACGTTAGTGGTTTTGGCATCCTCTTTAGATTTTGACAACACCAGTCTTGAAGTTGATTTGTCTTTGAAGATTTTTCTGGGCTTACCTTCGCAGGAGAACGCTTTAACCGCAAAAGTACCGCTATCTTCCAGGATGAGCAGATCGTTATCTTTGCTCACGGTGAGGGCCACCGGGGTGTGGAGCAGGGTATCGTTATTTTTCCCTTTACCTCCAGTGAGCAAACTCCGGGCCACAAAGGGTTCGTTGTTTTTGTAGTCATCCATGGAGAGGGCTTTTTCGGGAAGTCTGAGAATACCGATACGGTGCCATTCGGAGGAGATCCCTATCACATAGCCGTTGTGGGTAACAGCCATCCGGTTAATGGGCATGGTGAACATACCCCAGGATTTATCTTTCTCTTTATTCAGGCTCCACACATTTAAGTCATTGTTTTGATCCAGGGTTATTTTCCGCAGATGATACTGGGGTATTTTTGGATCGGTATTGTAGGCATCCAGATAGAAGTGGCGTCCACCCGCCTGATCGCCCAGGGCGGTCATGTCATAGGCCATGGCCATAGGGTGGGAGAAGCCGCAGCCCGAAAATTTTTGCCCTATGTCCTCTTTGCCCATTACCGTATTTACATTATTGAACATATAGAGGGAGCCGCTCCCATCACCGCCGCACTCTTTCATCCCTTTGGAGGCAGCCCGCCAGGAGTATCCCAGCATACCGCCTGGTACCCAAAGGGTAATGTTGTTCAGTTCATTGAGGGTACCCTCTTTGCCGCCGGTATCCAGGGCTTCATAAACCGGTTTTGCCGCTTTGTCATCCCAGGCGTATTTGCCATCGGCTTTGGTTAATTTGAACTTGTGTTCAAATTTGGTGTTGGCATTGATAGGCACTGGATTCTCTTTAATCTCAAAGGAGGTAATGGGAGTTTTGCCATCTACTATTTTGTTCAAAATGGTTCCTTCTCCATAGCCCAGCGTAATTCCAAAACCGGGAGAGTCAGTTACATCATCATAAAAGACCGCCACCACTTTTTCTGTTTTGGCAGTAGCAGGCACACCGTTTACCACAAAGGTCAAAGAGGATTTGGCTAAATCTGTATCGGTCAGTTTCTTGGTCAGGGTCACCGGATTTTTACCGGCATAAACACTCAGCACCACGCTGGTGGCTGCCCTGGGGAACTGAGAATCAAGGGGGTCTTTTTTCACGGTAACCGTAACTTGGTGGGCCAGGGAGATGGTGTTTTCAATCACATAGGGGAGAGCACAATACTCAGCAGTAGTGGCAGCCATATCGACGGCAGCCGCTGCATTGGCTACAATTTTGAAGGCCCAGCCAACATAGGGGATAGCCTCTTCCGCCTCTTCTTCCACCAGTTTTTCTGCTACCCAGGTGGAGACCGCCGGTATGGCGAAGAGCAACTGGGTTATCAAAGAGTTGGTAAGGCCGGTCAAAAGGCTGGCAAAAGAGCCGGCCAAATCGAACCCGGTCTGGGTGTTGTGATTGAAGATATATTTGATCAGTTTGAAGATCACCATCAAACCCTTAAGAATATTACCGGGAGATCCCAGCACTCCCTTAATAATGGTGATTAGGGTGGCGTTCTCATTGGCTCCGGCAGTGGTGGCCATTAAAAACATGGGGATAGCGTATTGGAAAATAATTATATTGCACTACAATACTAGATATTTATCTTCTTTTCAATAGCCGAGCATTTCTGAAAATTACCTGGGTTTCACCTCAATTTCGCGTTCCAGCCAGTTAATGCCGCCGCGCTGATCGTCAATTATCATCCAAAAGCGGATGGGGCCTGATTCTTTATACTCTTTGGGAATAGCAAAAAAGGTGTGGAAAGGATCCTGGGTATCTTCCTCTAAAAAATCGCGGCCACCGGTCTTGGCGGGGGAAAATTTACCCGCCGTAGCATAAAAGATATATTTAAAACGCTCCTGGAATTTTTCGGTGGAACCGCTAAAAGTGGCCAGTTGATAGGCTTCCTGGGAATTTTCCCGGGGCATGGGATCTATCTTCATTTTTTGTCCAGGTTCTATTACGGGCTTCATGTTGGATTTCCATTCCTGTTGATCCACTTGCAGTTTAGTGCTATCCGGGTTGGTATTGGGGGTGCGGCCGGCTGGAAAAGGGTATCCGAAAACCACATCCTTGGAGGCGTAGAGAGCCTCCTCTCCCTCTCCGATCTTGATGGAAACCTGAACCGCAATGCCCGATAGCACAGCCAGGGGATCCGCTTTGGCGCAGGCCATCAATAGCGACTGGTTTACCTTTAGTTTGATCCGGATATCTTCAGGTTTATCCTCTCCCTGACCCAACTCCATTTTGGTGGCCTCCCCATCACAGCGAAATTCACGATTGGTGGGGCAGGCAACAGCAGACCAGGCGACCGGACCGATGGCACCGGCCGGCTCCACTAACAACAGGCTTAGAGAGGGCATCTCTATCTTATCCAGATTTATGGAGGAAAGGTCGAGTTTCCCCTGGTTTAGTTTGATATTCAGATGTACTTCTGGTGGCTCTGCCCGTACTGCCAGGATACGGCGGTCCTTTACCAGGTGAGCCGGCTCAAATTGGGGCAAATTGCATCCGGAAATCAGAAACACTATTCCCAACAGGATGACCGTGAAAAATCTATCTAAAATCATCTAAAAACTCCCCTTGATTCCCAAAGTTGGCAAAATTGGCAGACCGGGTACAGCCCCAGAATATTTAAACCGATAGTCCCAGCGGGTGGCTTCCTGGTTTTCAGCATTGTAAACGTTTTGAATATCCAGGTACAGGGATAAAACCCAATACTGGAAGGTCCAACTTTTCTCTATCCGAAAGTCCAGTTGATTAAACAGGGGATTTCGAATTGATGATATTCCGCCAGTCAACTGTTTATAGTTTTGGGTGTCAGCATCAAAGGTGCTGCTTGTGACTGGTGTATCGGGGTTACCGGAAACCAGACGGAAACGGATTCCCATCTCCCAGCCGGCTACCGGTTTCCAACTGCCCACCACCGTGAGGATGTGGGTCTGATCAAAAGTGGTCAGCCGCCAGGGTAGATCGCCTCTCATTTTTTGCTTGGATTGAGATAGGGTATAGGCCACCCAACCGTAAAAACTCCTGGTCACCTGGTGTTTGAGCATGGCTTCCATGCCAAAGGCAAAAGCCTGGCCCGTGGGAGCAAATCTTTCCCGCCGCCGGTTTTCCCCTTCTCCTCGATATTGATCAGACATCCAGGGGATATCGTAGCGATAGATATAAAAAGCCTGCAGGTCCAGGTCGATAACTGAAGTTAGTTTTTGCTCTATCCCCAATCCGTATTGCTCCGCTCTCTGAAAGGGGATATCCGGATTGCCGTACTGCTCATCAAAATATTGAAAATCGGGTAGTTGGCTGTATAGGCCAGCCCCCGCTTTGATTACTGTTTCAGGCCCCAGTATCCAGCGGATCACCAGACGGGGGTCCAGACAAAAGCGGTTTCCGCCACTATGGTAATAGTTATAATTGGCCCTTAAACCGGGAATCAATTGCAGATTGCCCAAAATCTTCCAAGTGGCGGTAAGGTATGGAGCCAGCAAATAACCGTCTATGGTTCGGACAATAGTTGTCATCTCATCGGAAAAGTTGCTGCCGCCCCGGTCGGTCCAGGTGCCAGGCCATTTGGTGTCGGTAAAAGCGGGGACTTTCATTTTGATTTTGGGATTGCTATATCTGGCATCCATGCCCAAAGTCAGATTGAACTGCTTAGATGGAATCCACTCAACTTCGCTGCGTGCTCCCCACTCCAGCAGGTTGTTATCAATGTTAATATCCTGGAGTTCCATTCGAAACAGCGAGTAAGCGTAAAAGGGCTGCAGAGTAAAAATAAATTGATCCGAAACATTGTGCAGCCACTTTACATAGGTGCGGTAAAAGCCGATTCTGGTTTTTAAAGAAAAGGAATCTTCGGTGTCTGAGCCGGTGGTATCCACCACCGTCAGGCTGTCGTGGGAGGCAAAGGAGAACAGGGATAAGCGGTCATCTCCAGGCAGAGAATAGTCGGTTTTAATTTGGTAATCCCAATAGAAGGGGGCTACGGTAAGTGATTCCTGGCCTGCGGCTTCCAGCACCGAGGGGAGGAGCAGGTCGATATAGGAGCGCCTTCCCGCCAGGGCAAAGGATAGTTTGTCGGTTACCGGCCCTTCAATATAGGCTCCAGAGTGTAAAAAATCTATTTGGGTGCTGCCTCGCCACCTTTCCGGAGAGGTATTTTTAGTCTTAACATCAATAATGCCGGCCGAAGCGTTGCCGTACCGGGCTGAAAAGTTACCTGGATAGTAGTCGATTTTGTCCAGTATCTGGGCATTGATAATGGATGGGCCGCCTAAAAAGTGAAATAGCAGCGGCACCTCCACCCCATCGATAAAGGTTTTGGAATCCTGGGGGGATGAGCCCCTAATCAGCATTACCCCCAGAATTCCGGGAGCCCGGGAGGAGCCTGGCAGGTTTTGCACCACCCGGATGGGATCTCCAAAGGTGCCGGGTACTGTAACCAACTGCCGTTGCTGCACCGTGTAACGGGTGACCACCTGTTTGAAGCGCTCCCCCCGAACCACGGTTTCGTAAGGGTTTTCCACCAGGGGCTGTAGATACAGATCAATCTGGGTTTCCATCCCCTCTTTGACCTCTATGGGGGTGTCCAGTTTTTGGTGCTCCGGGCTGGAGGCCAGCAGACGGTATTTTCCCGGCGCCAGGCCACGAATCTGGAAAAAACCTCTCTTGTCGGCAGTTACCGACACCATGGTTTTGCCGGTTGAAACTGCGGCGCCGGCGATTCCCAGCCGGGTGCCAGCCTCCCGGACCCGCCCCTTAACTGAGATCGTACCCAGGCCAGGTCGGGAGAAATCTGGTTTTTTCACCTCCTCTTTGATAATAAAATTATACACATAGATGATTTGGATAGGGGAGGGCTTTCCATCCACCTCTGCTGGAGAGAATTTAAATTTTTTGATAGCCTCCATGGCAGCCAGGTCAAAACCCAGTCCCGCCGGTTTGGTCACCTTCACATCCGTAACATTACCCTGGTTGTCAAGAGTAATCAGCATCTCCACCGAGGCCTGCGTTTTATCTTTCAAGGCAGTGGCGGGATAGACGGCTTCAATAAATTTCAGCATTTTGGGTGGTTTAGTTAGTTTGGGCTTGGGCGGCTCCTTCACCTCCTCTTGACGCACTCCTTCAAAGGCCAATCCAGAGGAGAGGGGCAGTAGGGAAAACAGCAGCCAAAAAGTCAAAACACGAGAAATTGAATACAGCATATGGAAAACTATTCTTTCTTAAAAAAATTTACTCTAATACAAATGTAAAGGTGTAGGGTATTTTGATTGCCACTGCCCGGCCATCCACTGTGGCTGGGGAGAACTTCATCTTGCGGGCCGCCTTGATGGCTTCCTGGTCAGCCAAAGTGTGCAGGCTTTTCAAAACCTTGATATGGGTAACCACTCCCTTTTCATCGATGCGCAATTCCAGTTTCACCTTCCCCTCGATTTCCAGCCGGCGCAGTTTTTCCGGATAATCTGGCATCACCCGCTGGATTACCCGGGCCTGCTTTTTTACCTGGTGCATGGTGGCGGAGGGAACTCCATCCTCATCCAAAGAGTCCTGGGCCACTGGCTGTTTGGGCTCCCCCTTTATGGCTCGTGGCTTGTTGCTGTTGCCCTCGATTTTTGGATCAGCCACGGTGGTGCCGCCTGAAACCGCCACCGACACTGAACCGCCGGCCGCAGTAGCAGCCTCCATTTTCAAACCAAAGTTGGGGATGATGGGCAAAGGCTTTTTGGGTTTTGGTTTCTGCTGGGGAGTCAGCTCTTTGGGCTTCACCGGTTTTTCCGGCTCCTTTTTCTCCATCTTTTTGGGAGATTTTACCCTGGGAGGCCTTTTCTTTTTTTTCGGCTCTATCTTTTTGGGTGGTTCCGGTTTTTTATCGGGTTTCTTTTTTTTCGGCGGTTCTTTTTTGGGGCGCAGATCTTTTTTTACCACCATCACCGCCATTTTATGGTTGCTTTTTATCTCTGCTCTGGGCAAGAAAAGCATAATCACCACAAATGCCAGGTGCAACAGCAAAGAGCCAACAAAGGATAGGGGCCAGCGTCCTCTCTTCACTCTTTCACCTTGTTATCCTCTTTGGAATCCCTGTTCTGGTTATCATCTTCAATCAACTCATCCTGGTCAAAGGGGACGGTATTTATGGCATGATGTATAACGCCTAAAATTTGTAACCGGTCAAGAACATTAACAAACCGCTCAAAACTCACCCGCCGATCGGCTGATATGAGCACCCGGATCTTTTTGTTATCTTTTTGAAAATTTTCCACCGCCTGTTCCAGATCTCTATCCCGGGCTTCCTGGCCGTTAAGATAGAGTTTGTTTTCCTGGCCCAGGGTGACCGCCAATAAACTATCCTCCATCTGCTCCGCAGACCCGGCTTTGGGCAACTCTAGTGGGATAGCCAGGCGGGCGATATAAGTGGCGGTCACCATAAAGATAATCAGCAAAACCAGGGTGATATCCACCAGAGGAGTGATATTGATATCAGTGATTAGATTATTATTTTTTAATTTTCTAAACCGTTGCATTACTGTTTATTTCCTTTGAGGGCGGCCAGCAAGGCTTCGGCCAAAGCTTCACTGTTGGCCATTTTTCGGGCAATGGCCCGCTGGAATATATTAAAAGTCACCACCGCCGGGATAGCTACAAACAGCCCCACCGCTGTGGCCACCAGGGCTTCCGATATTCCCGTCATCACCACACTGGCTCCGCCCTGGGTGTCCATAGACAGATCATGAAAAGCTTTGATAATCCCCAGCACTGTGCCAAATAGTCCAATAAAGGGGGCATTGTTGCCCAGGGTACCCAAAAAGGAGAGCCAGCGCTCCAGTTTTTCCTGTTCCAGGGCCATGGTTCCGCTCATCCGGCGCTCTACCGCCCCGGGGTTTTCCGTCATGCTGGACTTGATTCCCGCGGCAATAATATTACCTTCAGTGGTGGATTTACTTTTAGCAATAACCAGCACCTGGTCAAACTTATGCTCCTTAAGCAGAGGCACTATTTTATCTCTAATGGTCTTGACCCCCAGGGTTCGCTGGACAAAAAAGATCGCTCTCTCGATAACAATGGCAATGGAGAGGAAACTAAGGATAAACAGGAGCCACAAAACCCATTCGGCCCCGATTAAAACAAAATTCATCACTAATTTGGTTAACATATCTACCTCTTTAGATCATATAAAATTGCCAAGTATTATTAGCCTATGAATATTCATATCACAAGGGTGCTCAATATATAGTATAGATACCCATATAGCAAGGAAAATGTGACGCCGGAGTTGAGGATTGGGCTGTAGGCAGGTAAATTTGGATGGTTAGTCAGGTTAGTTTCAAAACGGTAACCTGGCCAGCCACTGGCAAGCCGGGGCAGATCTCAACGACAAATATGGGGCGACTGCCTCGGTTACCATATGGGTATGCCAACATCTTTTGACGCCTGAAATCACCCCTCAATTGGGAGCAAACCCAATTAAAAATCATTGCCAACCAATCACATTAAAGATAGGATGGCGTCTATGCATACACCGGCTTTAATACAACAGGAATTGACCCGCGGAAGTGGGCGGAAAATTGTCAAAAAGGTGGGGCAGGCTATTGGAGATTTTCAACTGACTGCTGATGGTGATAAGATTTTGGTGGCGGTTTCCGGGGGCAAGGATTCTCTGACCATGCTTCATGTTTTGCGGCGGCTGCAGGTGAAAGCGCCGGTTAAGTATCATCTGGAGGCAGCCTATGTTGATAATAAATTTGAAGAGTTTGACCGGGAGCGGCTGGTCAATTATATGGCCCGGATAGATATCCCTTTTCATATTATTCCAGCTGGCGATGGCGGTATCAATGAGATCATCATCCAGGCGCTTCAACCCGGGGATTGCCCCTGCTCTCTATGCTCCAGAGTCAGGCGCGGAGTTCTTTACGATTTTGCCTGGAAACGGGGATTCAACAAGTTGGCTCTGGGGCATCATATGGATGATTTTGTGGAAACTCTGCTGTTAAACCTGTTTTTTATTGGCCAAATCAAGGGGATGTCGGCCAATTTGCTCTGTGATGATGGCAAAGGACGAGTTATTCGGCCCCTGGTTTATGTGCCAGAGGAGCTGATCGTAAAATTTGCCTATAAAACAAAAATTCCGGTGCAGTCTTGCGGTTGTCCCTATAGCCAGGGTGATCTCAAGAGAAAAATGTTAAAAACCCTGCTGGAGAATCTGCATCAAAAATATCCAGGTATTAAAAATTCAATCCTCTCGGCCATGGACACTGAGCGAGTGAACCGCCGCCATTTATTGAACTTAAAAAGTTAAAAACCAGGATGGGAAATTGCAAATGAAAGATAGATCAATTATGGACCAGTTTAACTCCCTGTCCCAGATGTTAAAGGCCCGTGCCGCCGATGCTGATAAGATTGGCCAGGCCGGCAACATACTCTATTGGAACCAAAATGGTAATTTGGTTGAGCAAACTCTGGCCAGCCTCTTTGACCAGGCTCAGAGAATTGCCGCCGGACTATTGGATGCCGGGGTTAAACCAGGCTCGCCTTTACCCCTGGTTTTTGAGAGGCCGGCTGATTTTTATCCCGCCTTTTGGGCCTGTCAATGTGGCGGGTTTATCCCGGTGCCCTTACCTGCCCCTATTGGTCCCGGCAAAGTGGACCTCCAGCGTAAACTAATAAATGTCTGGGAAAAATTAGAAGGTCCCAAAGTTATAATCTCCCAGGATATCCCGCCAATTAAGGGGCTTGAGCAACAGTTTATCTATCTGGAGTCTCTAAAAGAGAGCAGTCAACTATTCTTTAATCAGGAGGTTAAACCTCAGGATCCGGCCCTGATCCAATACTCCTCGGGCAGCACCAGCGCACCTAAAGGGGTTTTGTTAAGTCAGGAGAATATCCTGGCCAACCTGCATCAGATGCAGACCAGGTCCAATATGGATGAGAAGGATGTGGAGTTGAGTTGGATCCCCCACTATCACGATTTGGGCATGGTAGGCTGCCACCTGCTTCCTCTTTACAGCAACTGCCGTCAAATCAAAATGACCCCGGCCCAGTTTTTGAGAAATCCGCAAAACTGGCTTAATTTGGCCTCCCAAAATCGAGCCACCATGCTGTCGGTCACCAATACTGCTTTGCACTATATTGTCAACCAGATAAAGGATATTGACCATAATAATTGGGATTTGAGTTTTGTAGAAATTTTTGTGGTGGGAGCGGAGGTAATTAACCTAAAGGTTTTAAAAAAATTTAGCCAACGCTTTAGCGCTGTTGGTTTTCGGCGCCAGGCTATTTTGCCCTGTTATGGATTGGCAGAAGCCTCGGTGGGAGTATCTTTTGCGGCCCGGGGAAAAGGGTTTCATTACCATAGTTTGTTAAAAGAACCGCTGCAAAGAAGGGGAGAGGTAATTGAGGTTACAGAAGAGGCAGTGTCAAAGCACCAGGCGGATCAGGTTGCCGGTGATGAAATTAATGGGGCAGAAGAAGAGGAGATCCAGGTAGTTAGCGTGGGTCCCCTTTTGGATGGCTGCCAGGTAAAAATAGTTGATCAGGAGAATAGAGATGTGGTTGGAGATGGAACTGGAGAGATTCTGGTTAAAGGGCCAAATATATCTGCCGGCTATTTTCAGGATGCTAATGCCACTTTACAGACCAGGTACAATGGCTGGTTGCGAACCGGTGATATAGGTTTTATCAAAGAGGGAAGGTTGGCTATCTGCGGCCGGATCAAAGAGATGATCAATTTTGCCGGCCGCAATGTTTTTCCTCAAGACCTGGAAGAGGTGGCCAATAGGGTAGAGGGGGTCCATCTGTCGGTAGCCTGCTCCACTGCCCAGGCCGGAGAGATAGATGGCGAGGAGATTTTGGTGTTTATCTGTCCCGAACCAGAAGGGGTAGATCATGTTCAATTGCCCTTTAAGGTGAAAAGGCGGCTGCAAGGGGAGTTGGGCATCACCATCCAACAGGTGTTTTTGATTGACAATAGAAAGATCCCCAGAACCTCTAGCGGCAAAATTCGCCGCTATGTGCTGGCTAAAAAATATTTGGACAGCCAAAACAATAAAAGTATATTGCCAGACCATTTCCCCTCCCAGAGAGATGCAAAAGATGCTGAGACTTTTATCATTAAAAAGAGAGCAAAGATCGAATCGATGAAAAAAGAGGATACCAGGTATACTGAAACAGTAGATATAGCGGTTATTGGAGTTGCCTGTCGTTTTCCACAAGCCTCTACTCCCGAAGATTTCTGGAACAATCTCGCCAGTGGGGCTGATCTGATAGAGGATATCCCTAAGGGGAGATTTTCGGATGGCACCATAGATCAACTGGATTGTAAATGGGGTAGTTTCTTGACTGATCCTTACTCTTTTGATAACAGTTTCTTCTCCGTTGATGTTGAAGAAGCCCGGGTGATGGACCCGCAGCAGCGAGTTTTGCTGGAGTTGGGGCTGGAGTTGCTGGAGACCAGTTTTCACGGAGAAAAGCGGCGCCAAAATCAATCTATAGGTGTGTATATTGGCTCTAACCAGGTCCCTTACCAGGAGTTGTTAACCACTCCCTTGCATCGTCAAGAGGCTTTTGCTCGATTGGCCAAAAGCAGTATTTTCAACTCCCTTGATCAAGATACCAGGCAGCAATTTAAACAGGAGATGGAACGGATCTCCTCCACCCCCTCTCTTCATCCTCTGCTTTTAGTTGATAATCTGTTAAACATGCTGGCATCTAGGCTCTCCCATGAACTCAATATTACCGGCCCATCCATGGCCATTGATACAGCTTGCTCTTCCTCGATGGTGACTATTCACCTGGCGATTCAGAGCCTATTGACCAGAGAGTGTGATTTGGCTATTGCGGGGGGGATTAATCTAAATTTGACCCCGGTGGCCCACCGCTATTTTGGCCAGGCGGGTGCGCTTTCCAAAACTGGTAAAAGCCGCCCCTTTTCCCGAAAGGCCGATGGCTTTGTGCCAGGAGAGGGCGCTGGTCTGGTGTTGTTGAAGCCTCTGAGCCGGGCGCTGGCCGAAGGTGATCATATCTGGGGAGTAATCAAGGGCAGTGCCATCAATAACGATGGCCGCTCGGTAGGAGCAATGGCCCCCCATCTTCCGGGACAGGTGGCAGTGCTGGAGAAAGCCTATGCCAATTCAAATATTGATCCTGCTACTATTAGCGCTATTGAGGCCCATGGAACCGGAACTCCGCTGGGAGATCCTATAGAACTGCGTTCGCTGAGCAAGTTTTTTTCGGGTCAGCCACAAAACAGCATTCCCATCGGCTCGGTTAAATCAAATATAGGCCATCTATTGGGAGCAGCGGGAGTAGCCAGTTTTATAAAGATGCTGCTTTGCCTGAAGCACCAGATTTTGCCCCCGTCGCTTCACTGTTCAGTAGAGGATTTTCAACTAAAGGATCTTAAAACTCCCTTACGGATTCAGACCGATTTGGAAAAATGGAGAGGCAGCGCACCGTTGAGAGCGGGAATCAACTCTTTTGGCTTTGGCGGAACCAACTGCCATCTGGTGCTGGAAGAGGCCCCGGTTCGGACCTTAAAACCGGCAATCTCAAGTTGGCCTTACCATTTATTTACTTTGAGCGCTCCTGATCGGGAACATTTGCAGGGTTACGCTCAATCCATGGCTGAACAGGATATCCCTATTTCCATAGAGGATCTATGTTCCCAAATGGCGAAAGGACGAACCGGATTCAGCCAGCGTACTGCGCTCCCCCTGGAGGCAGTTTGTGAACAAGAGGATATATCTGAATCGCTGAAACAGTTGGCTGGCGTCCTTGACCAGGAATCTGAGCGGAAGGACTGTTCATCTTCTGTGGCGGTCAGCCGTCAGACTCCTGGTTCAGCCGCCAATTACCAGTGGATATGCGGAGATGGAGTTGACCAAAGACGGGTATTGAGGGTGGCATTTCTGTTTCCCGGCCAGGGAGCCCAGTTTCTCGGCCAGGGGAGCGGTTTTTTTAAATATTTACCCTCTTTTAACCAATATTTTCAACAACTATGCGGTTATAGCCATCTGCAAGATACTCTCTTAGACAGTTGTATCAATCTGGATGCTATTGCCCAACAGATCAAGCAGACTTCCATCTCCCAACCTCTTTTGGTGGCTTTCCAGGTGGCCATGGCCCAGATGCTTATAGAGTTGGGCATTAAACCAGCCTATGTTTTGGGACATAGTGTGGGGGAGATTTCCGCAGCCGCAGTAGGTGGAGCCCTGGATGCCAAAACTGCCATGAAGATCGCTGAAAAACGGGGCCAATTGATGCAGGATCTCCCAGAAGCGGGTCAGATGATGGCGGTTTTTGCCAACCACGATCAATTGTCGCCTATAGTAGAGCCTTTTAGCCAGCGGGTCTCTATTGCCGCTTATAACTCAGCCAACCAATTGGTACTATCAGGAGGTGAAAAAGAGTTGGCCCAGATAGCCCAACTTTTATCCCAGCAAAAGATAAGGTATAAAAAACTGGAAGTTTCCCATGCTTTCCATTCGCCGCTTATGGAGCCCATGCTGGAGGATTTTGACCGGTTTTTGCAGCAGGTGGAGGGAATTGGTTCTTTACAAACCCCTTTGGTGAGCACGGTTAAGGCGGAGCTGTGCAGTCAAGATGAATTGAATCAAACTTACTGGTGCCGCCATATTAGTAAACCAGTTCAATTTACCCAGGCCTTTTCCCGGCTAACCCAGGAAAAAGCGGATATTTTTTTAGAGATTGGACCGGGGATCACCTTAACCTCTCTGTGCAGATCCCTGTTATCAGGCAAAGATAGAAATAGAAGTTTTTTTCTAAGCCGGGCACCCGGGTCCTCTGCTCAAGAGGAGCCAGCGGTCAGGGAGGCAAAGGTTCAGGCGGAGCAACTTAAGCAATTTTTAAGCGTGCTGGGCAGTTTGTGGACCCAGGGCTTCAACCTGAACTGGACCCCGATTTTACCTTCCCAACCCATAAACTCTTTTTCAATCCCTTCAATCCCTTTTTTGGGTCGTCAGTATAAAACCGAATTTTTACAGGATGAGGACTTAATGTTGGCAGAAGAGGCTCAAGGGGAGGGCATCCAGATTGGCGGCCAGGAATTTTTGAGTACTCAGAAATCTCCATCAGGAGAGGAGCGGATCCAGAGTTTACTGCACCAGATAGAGTGGCAAGCAGCACCAGAATCATCTTCAGGCTCTTTTTCAGAGGGGGCCTGGCTAATTATGGCAGATCAGCAGGGTCTCGCCCAGGTATTGGCCCATCAGATAAAAGGGGATGGCCATCCTCATAGAGAGGTTTTTGCCCTGTTTCAGGGCGATGCCTTTATTCGTGATTCAGAGTATACTTTTATTCTGGATCCGAAAAACAGTGATCATTTCAGATGGTTAATAAGCTCTCTGGGCCCATTGAAAATTGCGGGAGTTATTTATCTGGGCAATTTTGGGCCCATGAAATTTTCCTCTTCAGATCAGGATTATTCCCAGTTGACGGAGGATATTTCCCGGCTGCGCTCATTTTTAAAAGGGGTTATATCAGCCCAACTAAAGGCGCCGCTGCATATTGTCACTGCCAATAGTTGTATCACCGGCCAGG
>CAZTWC010000001.1:44793-63074 GCA_964617105.1 uncultured Myxococcia bacterium | reverse complement strand
ACCGGCCAGGTGATCGACCTGGAGGTGAACTGGGAAGAGTTGCAACTGGAAAAAGCGGCTGTTCAGATAAAGGAAGGCCTAAAAAATCGTTCTTTTGCACCGGCAGCAATTAGGGACAGCGGTAATCTGACACCGGTTGTTACATCTTTACCAATTGGAACTGGGCAGAGTGACTTTTTTCAAACCTCTCCCAAGTCAGTATATCTGATTCTCGGCGGCAGCGGCGGAGTCGGTTTTTACCTGGCCAAATATCTGGCCCGCCAGGTTGATAATCCGGTGCTTATCCTCACTGGACGGCGATCAGCAGAAGAGATGGGAGCCAATTTAGAAGAGTTGCAGAAACTGGGTGCCCAGCCAGAGTATTTTCAAGTAGATATTCTCGATTTTCAGGCTTTACAGGGACTGATAGCTAAACTTTTTCAAAAGTATGGCAAAATTCAGGGTGTTTTTCAGGGCGCAGGCCTTATCTCTGCCGGATCTTTGCTGAAAAAAGATCTTTCAGAAATAGAGAAGGTTATTAAGCCAAAAGTGTTGGGAACTTTGAACCTGGAGGCAGCCCTTACCAATAGAGATTATGGTTTCGTGCTCTTGATATCTTCCATTTCAGGCGCCTTTACTCAATTATCTGCCAGGTTTTCAAAGGGGATGGCCGACTATGGGGCAGCCAATGCTTTTTTGAACATCTTTGCCGGCCGGAAAAAAAGCCAGGGAAAACCCTGGTTCTCCCTGGCCTGGTCTCTGTGGCAAAAGGTAGGCATGATCGCCACCATGGATGAGAGTAAAGTGAAAGAGATTTTTAATATTCATCCTTTATTGCCCCAGGATGCAGTTCAGTGTTTGCCTCTGGCTTTGGCCAGCGGTCATTGGCTGAGCCTGGCCCTGGATCCCCGAGACCTTAAGGAAGATCCTGCTTCATCTTTCCTGCAGGATGATATCATTTCCACTGTTGGTCCACCCTCATCTCCTGCAGTATCCACTGAGGGCTCCACCTTTTCCTCTCCGGCTCTCTCACCGCCATTGGTTAAAAAAACTTCAGAGCTGGTTGTAGATACCAGTTCCGGTGAGTTGGCGGTCCAAAAGGATAAATTGATCTCCTCAGGCAGCATAGAGGATCTGGTGCGCCAGATGCTGGCCGATGCTTTAGACCTGACGCCAGATCAAATCGATGCTGATGTCCCCCTGTTCAACCTGGGAATAAATTCGCTTACCGCGGTTGATATGGTGAAAGAGTTGGAAAAAGAACTTGGGGTAACTTTGGATAATACCTTGCTTTTCGAGTATGACACGGTATCAAAACTGACAGCCTATTTAAATGAATTGGCCCAGGAATCTCCGGTTAAAGAGATCCCCTTGCCCCTGTTGCCCGCGCAGAAAACTTTTTTTGCCAACCAATCTTTTTATCCCCATATGCCCTGCTATGTCTTTATGCGGATCCAAATAACCGGCGCCATATCTCTGGAAAATTTGGAGCAGGCCAATGAACAACTCTTTCAACGTCACCAGGTTTTGCAGAATATATTTTTGTGGGAACAGGGAGAGTTAATTCAGCGAAAGGGCGGTTTTTCCGTTCCAGAAATAGAGAGTCTGGATCTGTGCACTAAAGATAGTGCAGAGCAAAATCAATTTTTAGATAACCTGGAGACGCAGGTTTTAAATAGAGTATTTGACCTGGAAAAGGGGCCTCTTTACCGGATTATTTTATGCCGCCTGGCCCCCAACCAATATTGCCTGATGTTCAATATTCACCATATTGTCGCCGATGCCTGGAGCGCCCAAATAATGGTGAGTGAACTTTTGGAGATCCACCGCCGCTTTGAGCAGGGGCGCAACCATCTTTTACCGGCTTTGCAGAGCAATTTTACCAGTTGTGCGGCGGCTATCGAGAATTCGGCCCGCAGTCAGGATGGTGAAAGGAGCCGCCAGTACTGGAAAGAGGTTTTGCAGAATCCGCCGGGAGCTCTGGCGCTTCCTTTTGATTCTGATCCCTTAGCCGAGCCTACCGGTCCCTGTAGTATCCATCTGCAAATTTTGGATAAAGAGACTTCAGCCGCCCTGGCTCTTTTGACTAGCCAGATGGGTATCTCCTCTTTGCATCTGATTTTTGCCAGTTATCTCCTGTTGCTAAACAAATTGTCTGGGGAAAAGGATATTGTGATCAGGGTGGCCAATGCTCGCCGCGAAGCCAGAGTGACCGATATTACCAGGGTGGTGGGATCTTTTGCCGATTCTCTTCCGGTGCGGATCAAACTGGAAAAAGATATAACCCTGCCAGATCTGTTTCAGTTGGTTAAGCAGGAGATTACCAGGGCCCAGCGTTTTCCTCTTACTTCCTCTCTGGAGATCGCCGGTATTTATGGAGATCGTAAATCTCAAGGCCCGCGCGGTGTTACTCCTGCCGGTCTTAGTTGGCCAGATTTTCCTTCTGCTTCCAATTTCGGTTCTCTGAAGGTGGAATCTATGCGCGGAGGTTCTGCCTCCGGGTTTACCCAATTGGGTCTTATCGGCTGGGAGTTCTCCGGATGTTTACACTTCTCCTGGAATTATACCGAATCGCTGTTTAAAAAAACGACTATTCAGCAGTTGGCCAGGCAGCACCAGGATCTTTTGAAAAAGATTATCCAGTCCAGGGGCCAGGGTTCTATCGGTGACTATGGCCGGTTTTTATCATCCCAGTCCACCCTTCAACCTTCTCTGGAGACTCAACCCGAGCAACTCTCTTCCGGAGAGGTGATTCACCAACGTATTTTTGATAAAATCGGGCAGATTCCAGAAGATACGGCCGTTGTAACTGCCCAGGAAACTATTAGTTATGAGGAGTTGGGAAAACGGGCCAAAAGCCTGGCTCAGGCTTTGATAGATCAGGGTGTCAAACCCAAAGATATGGTAGGGATTCTGGCCAGTCCCGGGGTGGAGGCTATTGTGGGGATTTTGGCTATCTTGGCCAGCGGCGCCACCTATACTCCCATAGACCCGGAATATCCAGACCAAAGGATAGTCAATATGGTCTCCCATTCTGAGGTCAAAGTGGTTTTGACCCAGGGTCGTCAATTGACCCGGATGGCCTCTCTGTACCAGGATACCCAGATAACTCAGATAATACTGCTGGATAATGACGGTCTGGAACAACCCGACAGTATTGACCAGCCCCTGCTAACCTGGTCCCAGGTGTTGGATATTTATCCCACAGAAGATTTGAGCGATTTACCCCGGGTATCTCCGGAAGATATTGCCTATGGCATGTACACCTCTGGCACCACGGGCAAGCCCAAATGTGTCCTGGTCAGCCACCGGGCTGCCTCAATTTTTCACGATTGGGTGCAGCAGGCTTTTTCTATCACCGCCCAGGACAGGTTTATCCAGACCTCTTCCATCAGTTTCGGCGGTTCCATCCGGCAGATATTTTCACCTCTGTTAGCCGGAGCCACAGTTTACCCGGTGGGTAAAGATATTACTCGAGATCCTGACCGGTTGGTCAACTTTTTAGAACAAAACCGGATCACCATCTGGAATTCAGTGCCTACTTTGTTGATGAGCCTGCTTGACTATGTTGATATTTTGAATAGCCAGCAGAGGAAAGTAAACCTGGATCATTTGCGTTGGGTCCTTATCGGCGGAGAACAGGTACTGGCAGAACAAATACGGCGCTGGCTCGATCGCTTTGGTTTCAGTCACCGGATTGCCAATTTGTACGGTTCAACTGAAACCGTGGTCAATGCCATTTGGTACGAGGTAAAAGGACCTCCCCGGGATAATGAGACCCAGGTTCCTATTGGCAAGGCCAGGCTGGGTTCGAAAATCTATTTAATCAATCCAGATGGAGTTCTCTGCTCGCCGGGAGAGATTGGGGAGATCTATGTGGGGGGAGAGAGTCTGGCCAGCGGTTATTTGGCCGACGAACAATTGACCAAAACCGCTTTTGTTTCAGTGCCGGGAATTGAGGGCAGGTTATACAAAACCGGTGATCTGGCCAAAGCGAACCCCAAAGGCGACCTGATTTTTTTAGGGCGCAATGATGATCAGGTAAAGATTCGTGGCAACCGGGTTGAGTTGAGCGAAATAGAGGCCACCTTGCTCTCTAATGCCCAGGTGAGGTCAGCAGCGGTGCTTGAATATCGGGATGGAAAGCGGCAATGGCTGGTGGCTTTTGTAGAGCCGGTTTCCCCGGACTCCGGCCTGGATTTGGCGGAAAACCTGTTGAATTTTTTGCAAAAACAGCTGCCCGACTTTATGATCCCCCACCGCCTCCAGGTGGTCTCGGAAATTCCTTTGACCGGAGCCCAAAAAATTGACCGGCACTCTTTAGTCAAGCAATTTATAGCCTCGGTAATTCAGAAAAGTTCTGGGGTAAATCGATCATTTAGAGAGAAACTGATGGCTATTTGGCAGGACCTTCTGGGGTTGGCCCAGATAGATGATCAGGAAGATTTTTTCTCCCTGGGTGGTGATTCCATTTTAGCCCTGGATATGTTGCAGCGTTTGCGGGGGCAGGTTCCTGTACTGCCGCGTCCCATAACATTATATAATAAGAGAACTATTGCTGCTTTGGCAGAACATCTGGAGTTTTTGGCTCGGCAGAAAGAGAGTGGAGAAGAATCATCTATAGAGAATCAGGCTCAAATCGAGCCCCCGGCACATCACCCCGAGGAGAGTTTTGATTTGACCCCTTCCCAGGCGGGATTCCTCCTCTCCCAAAGGCTAAAGCCCGATAGTTGCCCTAAATGGTGTGCCATTATACCGGTTAAAGGCAAAATTGATAGGCCACTCTTTATGCAGGTTCTATCCAGGTTGCTTGATCGCCATTCCATGCTGAGGGCAATATTTGTTAAAGAAGGGGTAAAAACCAAACAAAAAATTATCGCTATGGAGAGTATTGATTCAGACCAGATTTTGCCGTTTATTGATTTACGGCCCCAGATGGCTGGAAATTCTTCTGAACAACAAATGGAAATAATTGAACAGTATTTTATTAACTTGAAAAAGAAGATATTTGATCCGGAAACCTGGCCGCTTTTCAAGATGCAGATGATCTGCGCCCAAGACGACCAATACTATTGGCTGATTGCTGTGCACCATATAATCGGTGATGGCTGGAGTCTGCACCTTTTGGGTTCTGAGCTTCTGCAACTCTATGATAAATTAAATAAAGAGAGAGAAAAAGAGGTCTCGGGACAACTTACTCCACTGGTGTCATCCTATAGAGATGTGGTCTCCTATTATCAGCAAAATCGGCAGCAGGCCTCCAAGGAAAGCAGCCAATATTGGCAGGAGCGCTATGCCCAGCCCTGGCCCAAAGTAACTCTATATCCGCCAGACTTTCAGGATAACCTCCCAGATGGCCCTGATGCCCGAACCAGGAGTTTCTCCTCTGCTCATATTTTTTCGAAGGCCGAGACCAGGGCTTTGCGTCAGTTAGCTATAGCCCATAGACAGAGCCTGTTTATCTGTATGCTGACTTTATTGTTTAGAATTTTGCAAAAACGCGCCGATATTGCCGATCAAATTGTGGGTATTGCCACCAGCGGCCGCGATTTGCCCATTGATGATATCAATAGAATTTTTGGCTGTTTTACCGCGGGTTTGCCCATAAGGTGTTTAATCAAAGGGGAAGATTTTAACCAGGATTTGGCTGCCGTGGCCGAGGCTTTTACCGGCGCCATGGAGCATGGAGATCTATCCTCTGAGCAAATGGCGCAAAAGATCAAGCGGCATCCAGGCTCACCTTATCCGCCAGGCTCCGATTTCTTCATGTCCTTTATGGATTTTACCTCTTTGCCAGCCATGGTTAGTGAGACACTCCAAATAGAATGGAACCAGTGTGTTTTTCACTATTCCGCGGGCGCTACAGATACTCAATTGTCTCTCAATGTGATGGCTGGAGATCAACTTAGATTCAACCTCCATTCCAGTTTGCCGGAGGATCTGCACCGCCTCATAATGGAGGAGAGTAAACAGGCAGTTTATCACCTTGTGGAGGTTGAGCCGGCTGAGAAACTGGAGGAGCAGAAGAAATCAACGCCACTCAAATCAAAAAAAGGGCTTAAAACCGCTATTGATGCCGCCCTGATTTGCTATTTGCCCCCTGAAAAATCGATGCAGCAGATTTTGGCCAAAATGGGCTTGTCCCATCTGCCTGCTTCCAAAATGGTGGATATGTTTTTTTCAGATCAGATGCCGCAATTGGTGGAGTCTATTGATACCCGGCTGGGAGTATCAGGTTCTATATTTTTGCCCTTTTTTGCCGATCATCTGTCTAAACTGGGGCAAAAGACTCTAGTCCGGCATATAGTTAAAGGGATCTCCTTAGCTAAGGATCTGGGGGCCCGGGTGGTTTCTCTGGCCGGACTTTTGCCCTCTTATACTGGTTACGGTTTTTCGGTGTTGGAGCAACTTTCCATGCCACTGGATATGTCCAGACAGGATAAACTGGACAGAGAGTCTGCACCACTGCTCACCACTGGCCACGGCTCTACAGTGGTAGCCATGGCCAAAACCATTTTAGGCCTGTTGGACCGGTTGGAGTTGTCTCCTTCCAATCTTCAGATTGGTGTAATTGGATTTGGCTCCATTGGCCGATCCACCATGGAACTTTTACTGAATCTTTCCCTCAATCCTGCCAGCATTACTATTTTTGAGCGGGAGCAGCAGGTAAAATATATTGAAAAGGGTTTGGGAACTTTTAAATCGCTCTATTCCGGTCCCATTGAGATAATTCCAGTGCAAGATCGCCTCCCCGATAGGGTTAATCAGTGCGATTTGCTAATTGGAGCCTCTTCTAGCGGACAGATTTTAGCGGTGGACCAATTAAAACCCAGCATGTTGCTGGTAGATGACTCATTTCCCTCTATTGTCAACTTGGATATGGCCAAAAATCGGGTGGCCAAACAGCAGGATTTGATTATTAGCGGCGGAGGCATGCTGGATGTTGGCGATTTCAAACGGGAATTTTTTATGGGCAACCTGCCAGGCAAATCTAACCTGGAGAAAATTCTGGATAGCAATCTGGCCCCTTATCTAAAGGGAGTGGCCGGCTGCCGCATGGAATCGCTGCTTATTGCCGATGATATGGAACTCTCCTGTATCCACGGTCTGGTTGACGGCCAGGTGGCTCTTAACTACTGGAAAAAAATCTCCATCCTGGGTATTGAGGCGTCACCACTCCATATTGGCGATTATCAGATCTCATCCGAAACTGTGGAGAGAGTTAAAGAGACAGTAAACCATGGAGTTACATATGTCTAAAACAAGAGGCACTGCCATAACCCGTTTTTTTAATGAAGTTTTTAAAGATTACACCATTTTAATAATCCAGCGCCCGATTTTGATTTCAGTTTTGGTTATCGCGTTTACTTTGATTTTGACCTATTTTGCCAAAGATGTAAAATTTGACAGTGATATCCGCAATTTTTTTCCTTCCGGTAGTGCACAAGTCCTATTTTTAGAGAAGCACCAGGAGTTATTCGATTCTGATGAAACCCGATTTTTTATTCTACTGGAGACGACAAAACCATTATCAGAAAATAACCTGCAAATTATTCCACTTATTCAGTCGCTTAGCCAACTACTCAACCGGCAAAAGGAGATTTCGGGTATTGACTCCATTACCCATACAGCGGTGATGCTAAAACAATACGACGATCTATTGGTGTCTACACTCTTTGGCTCCAAATCCAAATATAGGGGAGATTTTACCTCCCGCCTGGCCATGGTCAAGAGATCTTTGCTTACCCGGCATTTGATCTCCAAAGATGGCAAACTACTGGTTATTGCCGGCCGGATGCCGCCTAAATACCGGCAGGTAAAATTATTGGAACCAATAGCCAAAAAGATTGAAAAATTGGTAGATCAACAGATCTTGGCGTTCCAACAAGGGTCACCTCTGGAGGTAAAAAGATATTTTGCTGGAATCCCTTTTATCAGGGTGGCAGCCTTAAAGAGCATCAAATACGATTTGAGAAATCTTACTCCAATTGCTCTGGTGATGATTGCTTTTTTTCTGTTTGGACAATTTAGAAAAAAGCAGGCTCTGTTTTTGCCTTTGACAGCGATTTTGTTTAGCATATCGGCTACTCTGGGCATAATCGGGTTGTTGGGCGCCACCTTAAATCCTTTGACCAGTATCTTTCCTATATTATTGATGGTAATCGGCGTGGCTGATGCTGTCCATTTTTTAGGCCGGTATCACCAGGAGCGCCGGCATGGAAGAGATTATCGATTAGCAGTGATTAAGTCTGGCAAGAAAATTATTCCCGCCTGTTTGCTCACCAGTTTTACCACAGCCATCGGCTTTTCCTCTTTATTATTTGCCAAAATGGATGTTTTACACCAATTTGGCACCATTGTAGCCATTGGAGTGCTCATCTCGTTTTTGATGATTTGCACCATTTTGCCGGTAGGTCTCTATTTTAGTAAATCAGGCGCCGCCAAAGCGCCAATAAAGATTAATAGATACATCCTTCTATTTGTCCGGGCTATTATCAAGCCATCTACTGCTAAACTCATATTGATTTTAGGCGTGATAAGCAGCCTAATAGGCCTATATTTTTGTCAGCAAGTAGAGATTAATAACTATACCACCAAACTTTTATCAGCCCAAAATCCGGTTTCCCTTGGGAATGACCTGGTGGAGGAAAAATTGGCCGGTTTGGTTTCATTTGAGGTCAATTTGGCTGGAAAAGAGGGGGATTTTCAAGACCCCGACATATTGGCCAAAATAGCCCGGGCAGAAGAGTTATTGCTCAACAAATATGGGATGAAAAGCAGCGTCAGCCTGGCGGGAATCGTGGCTGAACTTAACCATCAATTTGCCGGTTATCATAAAATACCGGAGGCTAAAAATGCTATTGCTCAACTCTTACTGTTTTTTGAGAGCGGCGGCGGGTCTATGCTGAGCCGTTTTGTTAGCCACGATTTTTCCCAGGCCCGAATCCTTGCCACTTGCCAGGATGTGGGGGGCAAAAAATTATTGGAGATTAAAAGGGCGTTTTTAGGTGATTTGGATAGTATTTTTGCCCCAACCAATATCCTGGCCGGGGTAACCGGTTCACCGGTGGTGGTGGCCAGCAGTTTAGCCACTTTAGCCAATGAATTGATTTTGGGCCTTTTTGTGGCTCTATTGGTAATTACCGTCACTATTGGGGTGGTGTTTAAGAGTTACAGAATTGCTCTGGTTAGTATTCTTGCCAATATTCTCCCGTTAATCTTATGCCTGGGAGGTTTTGGCCTGTTTAATATCTATCTGGATCCGGCGCCGGCGGTGATTTTTACCATTGCTTTGGGGATAGCAGTTGACGATACCATTCACTTGATCTCTCGTTATCTGGAGGAGTTAAACCGGGGCTATGCCTGCTATGAGGCAATCGAACGGGCTACTGCTCACACCATAACCTCAGTGCTCAACACCTCCATAGTGTTGGTGGCGGGATTTTCAATCTTTATCTTTTCCAGTTTTCCCGCCAATAACACCTTTGGCCTTTTAGGCAGTATTATTATTTTAGTAGCGCTAATGGCGGATCTTTTATTTACTCCGGTTATGCTATCTTTGCTTAAACCGGGTACAAAGCACTAGAAACTACCTACTCGGTTTTCCAGCGTGCGCCTTTGGTCAGCCAGTCGGAAAAGGCGATAGCCAGTAAGGGGCCGGCCACGGCCACGATGCCCAAATAGAGCCACATGGCGCTGGGAGAATCCCAGAACGAGACCGTCCCGGCCTGCAGTTGTGCACCGATCCCTTTAGGCGCCCAGCGAGCCAGCATGTGACCGGAGACGGCGCTGACTATTGTTTTGGCCAAAAACCAGGGGATCATAGAGAGCCCCAGATAAGTTCCCTCCTGTCCTCGCGGAGCAATGGCCGCAGTGTACTCCGATAGTTTTGGCGACCAGATCACCTCGCCGATACTGAGAATTACCATTAAAACAATAGAGAGGAAATAGGTGGAGTAGACAATATCGTTGCTGATCCACTGCCATGGAATAACCAGAGCAAAGATGGATAGACCCGAAATTACCGAACCATAGGTGAGCATCTTGAAGATATTGAATTTATTGGCCAGGGGGATAAACAGTATCAGCCCGATTACGATAAGAAAGGGGTTGATGGCATTTAAGGAGCCAATGGCGGCATCAGGTCCTATTACCCGTATCCAGAATTTTGGCATCAGCAGGTAGATGTAAGTAAAAACAGCCCTCACTCCCAGAGTTAAAGCGATGAGTACCAAAAAACGGTAAAAAGTGGGTTCCGATAAAACCTCTTTGGCGATCTGTATGGGTGATTTGCGCACTTTTATTTCGGCTTCCACCTCAGGTTCAGCCGCCTCATCCTCCGGGCCTTTCAATTGCTCCTCACGCCGCACCATAAAAATGATGGTCAGGGTACAGAGTATGCCGGTAATTCCACCCACCAATATTATGTATGAGTTGGACAACCCCATGCTTTTGCGAATAATATCAACCAGAAAGCCGCCAGACATTGCGCCAAGGTTCATAAACAGATACCAGAGATTAAAACCAGCGCCTCGTGAACGCTTGGTGGTAAAACGTTTGTTAGATGCCTGAAAAACGGTCTGCACCATAGCCATAAAGGGAGCCATTAGAAAAAAACAGGCTGCCACCAGTAGGCCCCGGTGAGGAAAATCCCCGGCTAATCCCAAAAAAGCCACCCCGAATCGCAACAGCAGGTTGCCACCCATGGCCACATAGAGGGATTTTTTTATCCCCAGCCAATCAGAGGTCAGCCCGGAAACAAACAGGCATAGGGTGGTGGCAGAGGTAAAAATAGTGATAACGTACCCAGCGTTTTTATCGTTAAAACCGATATCTTCGGAGAGAAAAAGGGTGACCACATTTAACAGGGCAAAATAGGCGGTGCAGTCTAGAAAATTGATTATCTGGACTCCCCAATACTCCGATTTGGTCTCTTTGAGCACTTTGAAGTCTCTGAAATAGGTGATAATCATCGTTAAGAATTTACTTTTCTGCGCCGTGGTTGCCATTGTATCTCCTTTAATAAATCGATAAAATCTTTATAGTATTGGTTCGTATAACAATTTTTTTGACTATAGCAAAAAAAATAGAAAACCGCATCTCCAAAAAGGCATTTTGATTGTAGTTGTTGTCCGAGATTTCACTTTGTCGAAGTATAGGTGGTTAAAAGTTTTCGTCCCCCAACTATTTTAAACTTGTGATGCTGAAAAAATAGTGTAAAAATTAGATTATGAGCAAGATTACCCACCAGGATTTGGATAAAATTTTACAAGAAAAATTGGATCCGGATAAAGAGGATAAACCCTATCCGGTAAGAGATATTGTAAAAAAGGAGCAGCCCCGACCATTTGTCGGTAACAGAGACAGCAAAAAAAGGAAAAGAGCAAACTACCATGCTAAACAGGAAGATGACAGAAAAATAAAAGGGGGCGTCATAGGAGGAGGGAGTATAGGAAGCGGCGGGGCAATTGGCCGGGAGGAACCAGGAGAGGAAGAGAGTGAAGAGGAGAAATTGGTGATCCGCTGGGGGGTGTTGTGGTCGATTTTCTATTGCCTTTGCTTGCTCTATCTCCTGTATCTAATAGATGAGTACACGGTCAGCCGTACACTGAATAATCTATCTTATCAACTAGAAGAGTGGCCCGTCTCATCTAAGCAGGAGCAATGGCGAACTCCCCGTGCTTATCCCGGTTTCCTCCTCAAAGAATCCCCGGGTGAAGATGGATCTCAATTTATGGCCAGAGGAACCAATTTACCCGTCCGGGGTTCAGGCGCCACCAACTCAAACAGACGATTAAAAAAAACATCTCCATCCGAGAATATATCGAAAACATCCACCCTTCAGGGAGATTCAACTTTAAGCGGATTAGATCTGTTGGCTGAAGCCGAAAGGATGATCTCTAACCATCAGCCTTCAGAGGCGCTTTTGTTGGCAGAGAGTGCATATTATCTGCAGCCGGAAGCGCAGAAAAAGGAGATTTTACTGATTCTTACCAGAGGATTGGAAAAACTGGGTATTTGTCCAAAAGCGCAAAAGGTATATTTGGAACGGATACAAAAACAGCGTAAGGTCAGTTCGAAGAGTGATTTCAAGCCGGGAAAATCAGATCGAATTTTTCCCCAAAAAACAGCCAGGCAAAAAGAGAAAAAATCATCCTTAAGAAGAGGACGGAAAAATAATTTCCCTACCAATCCCCAGGAGAGAGAGCAGTTACTCAAAAGGAGAGAGCAGGAATTAACTAAAATTTGTGATAAATACTGTAAGGACTGGAAAAAGAGGAAGGATTTTAATTTCCCCCCTTGATTTTTTCACGGCCGGCCCGGACAAAAATATCCAACCTGTGAACCATCCCCCGGAGAATTTTTAATTCGCGGCTGCTCACCTGGCAGCGGCCCAGAAAATTGTGAACCTGGTTAATAACGTGCACTGGATTACGGCCGCCGAAAAAATCAGCCTTTTGCAGCAACTGTTGCACCTGTTCCATGGTTCGTTGTTGTTCGGCCTGAAGCGCAGGCAACCTCTCCTGCGCCACCCGCCTGACCTTATTAGTATTTTCGGATCTATACATGCCGGTATCTAAGGCATTGCGTACCTGAAAAGCGGTAATCAGCACCGCTTGAGCCAAATTGAGGCTGCTGAAATCGGGATTGGTGGGGATATGAAGCAAATAGTGGCAACATTCCAAATGACTGTTATCCAGTCCTGCATCCTCGGGACCGAATAGAAAGGCCCATTTGGCTTCCGGAAAAGAATGGAGAGTTTTTTGTAAATCAATTGGACCCAGAGTTACTCTGGATCGTTTGAATCCAATTCGGGCGGTGGTGCCCACCACCAGGCTGGCGTCATCCACCGCCTCCTGGAGAGTATCGCAGTAATGGATAGAGTCCAGGCGAGAGCGGGCACAGGCGGCCATCTTGTAGGCATCGCTTTGTTTATGGATATCCCTGCCTCCAACTATGGTAAGGTTTTCAAAGCCCATGTTTAAGATGGCTCGCAGGGAAGAACCCACATTACCGGGGTGAATCGGCTTAACCAGAATAAAATTGATACTCTTATTGTAACCCATAATCTAATTTGTTATAATTCTTTCAGTTCCATGGTGTCAACAGGAAAAGATAAAAAGCAAGTAATAATTGAAATTAGCAATTCAATAGTCGGTCACTTTAACTAAAGGAATAACTTATGGCCTCCACCCAGGACGATAAAAAAGAGCAGCAAGAACAGGAAGAGTTTAGCGATTTTGAAAAAGAGTGGTTTGATTCTGGTTTGCAGGAAGAGGAATCTACTCAACCAGCCTTCGAAGAAGCGGTCCCGGAAGCGATAGAGGTAGAAACGTCAGCCAGGCGGAGATCGCTTTTTCCACCCCTTTCCAAAGAGTTGTTAACTCCAGTGGAGGGGGAGACCGCCGAGGAAAATTCTCTTTTAAGCACTGAAGACTTTCAGGATGTGTTGACTATCCTGTCCGGAGAGATCGAACCGGAGAAAGATGAGCAAAGAGAGAGTTATTTACTCCGGCAAAGGGGACTGCTTAAACAGTTGTGCCTGGACGATGGAGCGGGAGCGCAGGATGACTTTGTTGAGGCCATCTCTAAACACCAGGGCGATAAAGTAAATCTAAAAGTTTGCCTGAACCTATACCTGCAAAGGAAAAAGTGGAAAAAAGCCCTGGAAACTCTAGATTTTCTGATAAATTTGGAAAAAAAATCTCCAGATATATCCTATAAAATGCGGCTGCTATTACTGAAAACCCTTTTGCAAACCTTTAAATTATCCCAACCAAAGGAGGCTATAGCCACCCTGCAGGGAGCCCTTGAACTTTCACCGACTAGTCGGATGCTGCGGCTTTTGTATCAATATCTTCTCTACTGGATTGGACAGAAGACTGAACTGAACAAATTTTATCAGGGGTTATTAACCCAGGAGCAAGATTTGGAGCAGCGGGAGAAAGGCTCGATTTTGCTGGCTCAGGGTTTTTTGTGGCAAGGAGAAGAAAACACCACTAGTTTTAATCTGTTTCAGCAGTGCTATTCCGCCCTGCCAGATGGAGAGTTGTTGTTGCAAAAACTCCAGGAGGGCAAGTTTGCAAATCTGGAGTGGCAGGGTATGGTAGATCTTTATCTACAGGAGGGGGAGATATCTTCAGACCAGTTGGGCGCAGAATACTATTTTGCCGCTTTGATATGCCAGGAATTTTTATCTGACCAACCAAAGGGAAAAGAGTTGTTGGAAAAGGCGACCGCTCTTGAGTCCACCAGGTTTTTGGCACTTTACGAACTGTCTTTGATCTATGAAGAGATTGGTGATTTAGACAGTTTGGTAAAAAACCTGGAGCAATTGGCAGGATTGATGAATCGGGACGAATCTCTGGCCCTGGTTTACTTGAAATTAGCGGAAATAAAAGAACAACTGGCGGATGAAGAGGGGGCGGTTCATTATTATCAGCAAGTTATCCGAATAAACTTTAATAATCTTCCGGCCCGCTATTCTCTAGGCCGGCTGCTAGCCAAACACCGAGAATGGGAAAAGTTGGTTCAACTCTATCTAAAAGAGGCCGAACAAGTTGCAGATGATAGCCATAAACTGGTGATCTACTATAAAATCGGCGAAATTTACGAAGACAAATTGAATAATCCCTATCAGGCCATCGAATTTTATGAAAAGGCCATGAAAATAGATCCCAGTTATCTACCATCCTTAAAATCTATTGCCAAGTTGTATCAACAACAGGGGAGATGGCAGGATCTAATAGATCTTTTTGAGGCTGAAATTGAATCATCCCAAGACCTGGGTCACCAAAAGTTTTTGTTGGAAAAAATAGGGGTTCTTTACGAAGACCAAATGAAAGACCTGGTTAGGGCGGTTGAAATCTATGAACGACTTTTAAAAAAAGACCAGGACGATTTGCCCTCCATCAGGACGTTGGGAAGACTCTATGCCAAACTTGGCCATTGGGAGGATTTGATAACGGTTAATACCAGGGAGATAGTGGCTATCAACGACAAAAATCAGATAATCTCCCTTTTGTATAAAAATGGCGAAATTTATGAGGAGAAACTGCACAATCAGGATTCGGCGATTTATTGGTACGAAAAAGTGTTGGAAAATAATCCTTCCTATCTACCGGCCCTGCAAGCCCTGGGCAGAATTTATTCCATCAACAACGATTGGCCCCGGATCATAGAGAGTCTGCAAAAACAGGTGGCCACTCTGAAAGATCCACTGCAAATCCAATCAATGATTCATAAAATGGCCCAAATTGCCGAAGAAAAATTGGGGGATCACGCTGCCGCCATTGGCCATTACGAAGAGATATTGAAATTGAACCACAACGATATCACTGCCTTAAGGGCAATGGAAAAGATTTTTCGCCAAACTGAAGATATTAGCGGACTTTTGCAAACTTTGGATCAGGAAACTGAAATCCTCAAAGATACTCAACAGCAGGCCGTTATCTTTTTTCGCATGGCCCTTATTTTCGAATTCAAACTCAAGGATCAAAAATCCGCCTTCACCCTGTATCAAAGAGCGCTGCCCCAGGCAGGTCTCACCTTTCCTTGCCTACAGGCTATAGCCAGAATATGCTGCCAGAAGAAGGACATATCCAGTCTGGAAGAAACCTACCAGAAGATGCTGAAGGTAAAAAATATCTCTAAACCAAGGCGGAGTAGAATTCTTTTCGCCTTAGCCTTACTGCTGATTAAAAGGGATGGTGCTGATAAAGAAAAAGGGATGAAATTGCTGGATCAACTCTCCCTGGAGTTGCCGGAGAACTACCTGGTGCAAGATTTTATAGCCAGATTGCAGGCCGGACAGCAGGATTGGTCGGGAGTTGTGGTTCAACTCCAGAAGTTACATGAAAATGCCGCCAATCAAGATGAAATGGAGTTATATACTTTGATGCGTGCTTTTTTGAAAGAGTGGTGGCAAGAAGATTATTTCGAAGCAGCCAATTTATATATCGATTATTTTCAAAATTGGGAAAGTCAAAAGCATTTTACTCTGGAGTCGTTGCTGCGCTATTTTCAAAATCAGCCTAATCATCCAGGTGTTCTGGCGGTGTTGCAAGAGATTGGTTTTTTATGCAGATCGGAAGATGAGTTTTGGCAGGTCAATTTTTTAGCCGGACAACTTAGCGCCGCCTATGGCACAGATATAGACCAGGCTATCCATGGACTTAGAGAATCTTTATGTGCCGGTGAGCCGGCTTTGGCCGCCCTGGACACCCTACGCCGGGTTCATTTTAGGGAGGGGAATATAGAAAACTACCTGGAGGTGGCGGCAGAGGAATCTTTGCTGCTTAAAAATTCAAAATCTAAGATGATTTTAATGAAAGAGAGAGCCAAACTTTACAGTAAAATGGGGCAAACCGAGGTAGCAATAAGAATTTACCGTGAGATTCTGGAGGTGGAGCCTGGTGACGGTGAAGCCTTAAACGACTTGGAAGAGTTACTATACAACCAGGGCCAGTGGGAGGTGCTGTTGAAACTCTATCAGGAGCAGTTGGAAGCAACTGAGGCCAAAGGAAAGAAAATCGGGTTGATGCTTAGAATGGGTGAGTTGCTGCACAATCAATTGGCCGATGTGGAACAGGCAGAGAAAACTTTTCAGGAAATTCTTCAAATCGATGAAGAACATATACCCACTCTAAAAATGCTCTCTCATCTATACTTGCAAAAAGAGGCATGGGAAAAGGCGCAGCAGGTATGGGAAAAGGTGCTACTTATTGACAAAGAGCCAGAGATGGATAAAGAGATCCATTCTCTGGCTAATTATCAACTAGGGATTATTTACCTCCAGGGATATAACCAGCAGCAAAAGGCTTTGGAGCAGTTCGATCTGGTTCTTGAGTTGGACCAACACCATCTACCGGCCCTGGAAGAGAAAGCCCGGCTGTTATGCCAGGAACAAGAATGGAACGCCGCCATCCAGGTATTTGAGCAAATGGTTGAAATTTGCCAGGAAGCAGAGTTTCGGATTCAATATAATCTTCAACTGGCCGCCATTTACCAGAATATCTTTTCAGACTCCCAAAAAGCCAGCCATTACTACCAGCGAATCCTGGATGATGATCCGGTCCACCAAACAGCTTTGGATAAAATAGGTCAGTTTTTCCTGGATACCGGTCAGCCGGAAAAGGCTCTGAAATTGGTGGATAAAGAGATGGAAGCAGTTGGAGAAGATATGGCCCGGCAGAATCAGATCCGGATAAAAAGAGCGCAAATTTTATCTGACTATACGGATCAGAGAGATAAAGCGGAGGCGGAACTGAAAAAAATATTTGCCCAAAATTTTTTAGATATAAATGCCTATCATGGCGCTTTTCAAATCTATCGGGATGCCGGTGATTTAGACCGAAGTTTTCTTTTTGGCCGCCTGATTGATTTTTTCAACCAGACTACACCATCTGAAGCGGAATTTTTAGACCAATACCCTAATAAAGTGGGCCAATCCTCCAATACCTTTATTGGCAAATCATCTATGAACCATATAGTAGTACATTCAGGGGAGCAGAATTGGTTGCGGGAAACTTTTTTGGCGGTGGGAGATGAATTAGCAAAACTCTTTACCGTAAGTTTAAAATCATACAACTTGAGCCGCAATGAAAAAATATCTTCCTCCGACCATCCCTTACGGGAAACCTGTGATAATTTTATCCGGGTAATGGGCATTGATAAAAAGGTGGATATATACGTTGCCAGCCGATCACCAGTGCTGATAAGACTTTTAAATACCAGTCCGCCGGCGATTTTGGCCCGTCAGACTTTTTTAAAATATCCTTTAGCCAAGCAAAAATTTTTATTGGCCCGTCAACTCTATTTTGTGTTGGCCCAAAACCAGGTGCTGAGTTCTTTGAAAAGCGGACACCTGGCCGATTTTATAGAGGCTTTAAAAATTACCGGGGCAGCGGGATTGGAAATTGCCGAATCGCCGGCTTTTATCCAGGAGATGGCTCAAAAAATCGATAAAGTTCTGTCGAGCAAAAACCGTAAATTGCTTTCAGGGGTTCTTTTTAGGAACCAGAAAGAGTTAAATCAGGTTACGGCTATTGATTACTACCGGGCTGCTATCAACACCGCCAATCGAATTGCCATGATTTTTTGCGATGATATCGCTGTTTCTTTAGACATGATGATCGAATTACATAAAATATCTCTGGAGCAGACTGATGATTTTGCTGAAATCGCAGAAAAATTATCTCCATGCCAGGAGTTGATGGAAATGGTGCAATTTTATCTCAGTTCCAAATATGCTCACTTGCGGCAAGATCTGGGGCTATCTGTAGGAACTAGCGCTTGAACCC
>CAZTWC010000001.1:4736-44783 GCA_964617105.1 uncultured Myxococcia bacterium | reverse complement strand
TTGGCAAATTGAAGGGCAAAAATAGTCTCCTCCCAAAAATAATCATCGGTTACCTGATTATATTGGTATTTGCGCTCTCATTAATGGAGTTCAATAAATACTTTTCGGTTCTAGATGCTTTAAGTATCTTCAAGGTACATCTATTTTCTTCTCTTTGGCTGTGTTTACCGCCGATATTTTATCTTTTTTTTTGGCGCAAACTCTACCTTAAACGGTTTTGGATATCAGCGATAACTTTTTATCTTATCCTGTTTATTATATACCTGAGTTCCTATGGGCATATCCTGATCCCCTCTCCTGCTAAGCCACCACTATTGGACAACCAATTTAAGGTGATGACCTATAATATCCTCAATAATGGCATTCGGGGACCAGAGGCAGTTCTGAACACTATAGAGGAAGTTTCACCCGACATATTGGCTTTACAGGAAATAAGGGTGAGAGGTAAAAATAAAAATTTAATTTTTAATCGACTTCAAGGGGATGCCGGTTATAAATGTAAGGGGGTACCCTATTTTAAAGATAAGAGCCAGGGACTGGCTTTGTGTGTTAGAAAGCCTTTTCGGATAATTACAGTGAGGCAGAGGCTATATACCAGCCGGGTGCCGCAAAAATGGCATTATCTTTTTTGTGAAGTAAAAAGGGAAAATAAAATATTCAACCTGGTGGTGGTGCACCTTTACCCGTTTCAGATCAATTTATATAAACGGACCCTATGGGATCAGATTAAGGTGATAGAACTCCACCACAAACAGGCCTCTGCCCTTCAAAATACAATTTACAAGTTCAAAGACCCCACCATAATGCTGGGGGATTTTAATTCTACCCCCGATACCTCTATCCATTCTATGATACGGAAAAAATTTAATGATAGTTTTTATTTGAAAGGTTCCGGTTTTGGCGCTAGTTTTTGGCTTATGGGAATTATCCCTTTGAGAATAGATTATATTTATTTAACCAAAGAGTTTAAGATAAGCCAGTCTTATGTAGTTACTTCCAATGCTTCCGATCACCGGCCTATGGTTTCGGATCTATGGCTTAGTCCTTAAAAGATAGATGGTTATATGTGAGCAAATTGGCCTATTGCTATGCTGAGGAATACACCTATTTATTTAAATAGCTGCCGAGGTGTTTTTTTACCTCTTGAGTGAGGTTGACAAATTTTATTCCTACTCCCTTGGGCATAAAGAGGTAGGCTGTCTCATCCTGGTTTATCCACATCACTTTGCCTTGCAGGGTTAGTACATTTTCATCTCCTGGAAGGGCGAATTCCAGTTCAATTATATCACCTTTGATTAAAGGCATTTCTGTGGATAGATATATGCCTCCGGCACTGATGTTGTTGGTAACGAAATAGAAGTCGGTCAACTCTTTTCTTTCACCATCTATTCCGGCCACATCTTTTACCGTAACCTCTACCTGGATCTCTTTGCGGGAAAAATTCCTTTTATTACTATCGTCTTCCATAATATTATTCTCGATTTTACCGATTAGATATGATAAATTATCCTGACTTGACTCTTACAAAAATTAGTTAGAAAATAATAATGTTACAATTTATCCATGAGAATGTCAAAACAATAAGTTAGCATGAAAACAACGAATTGCTTAAGAGTTATTTGGTTATCTATGATAATTTCCCTGGCTATCTTTTTGGTTGCCTGCAACAACCAGGAAAAGGCTGATGCCAATTTTTGGAAATCTTTACAAAAAGCGGGAGAATTTAACAAAATAACCAAAAAAGTGGATATCATCTCTTTTGGCCGTGATTTAAAGACTACTAAACTGCTATATCAACAATCGCCTCAGGAGGTGACTGGCAAACTGGGCGGATTCCTTTGCACCGGCCAGACAACTTATCAGGTAAAAAAGGGAAAAAAGGAGATCTCTTTAAAGGAAGAGATGATTTTGCAAATGGATAGCCAGGGTAATTTCCATTTTATAGTAAGCAATCAGCGCGATTTAGCCCTGGAAGTTATTCAGTATGAAAACCGGGCCTTTACCAGAGAAAAATATGCCAAATTTAGAGAAATTAGCGAAAATAAAACCTCAATTATGCTTAACCACTGGTTCCTCAACCGTCATCTATTGGAGATGTTGGCCGATTCGGTGATCATAATTAAAGCGAACCCCAAGAAAATCAGGAACAAGAATATAATTACCTATCTTTACAAACCCGGTCCTAACCCCGGGGTTGATTTTTCTTTAAAAGAGTGGCAAAAATTGATGGGAGACCAAAATGCCCCTGTGAAATTTCCCTTAAACCAAAAATATAAGGATTCAGGAAAGGATGATGCTGAAGAGGAAAAAAGTGTATCTGTAAAGATAAAAAATGTGCGGGGGACTATAAAATTGGCTATAGATAATAAAATTATTATCTCTGACCATCTACAATTTACTCTCCTATTCACCATCTCTCCTGAAAAAATGGTTGAGATTTATTTCTCCTCGAATAAAAAGATTAGTCCTAAATCAGTAAAAATAGAAACACCTCAAGTGTTTTGGCCTATAACCGATTTTATTAATCCAACTATGCCCGGAGATTATCGTAAGGAGTTTTTAAAGAAGAGCAATGGATTTCAGTTGTCCCTGCCTAATAAAAATGCTTCCTTAAGAGGAAAAGAGAAATGAGTAATAATGAGTCAAAAGAAACTGCTTTGCTGGCCCTAAAAATTGTCCGGGAAAAACTGGGCACAGAACCCGTCTTGCTGCATGTGGGAGAGGTGGCTTCATATACTGACTACGTATTAATAGTCAGTGGCGCCAATCCGCGACATGTAAGGGCCCTGGCCCAGGAACTTCAGGCAGCCATGAAAAAAGCGGGAGAATCTATCCTGAGTATCGAGGGGATGGAGCGCTGCGAGTGGGTGCTATTGGATTTTTTCAACACAATTATCCATGTTTTCCACCAGCCGATACGGGAGTATTACAATTTAGAAAAACTCTGGCTTGATGCTACTGTAGTTGAGGAAGGTGAGGCGGGTGAGAATTAAAATAGTGGCGGTGGGAAAATTGAAAGAGCAATATTATCGCCAAATATGCCACCTCTACGAGCAGAGAATAAACCGTTATACTCCAATCCAAATAAGGGAAGTATCTAAATCTAATTTCAAACAAATTCAGGCAATTAAGCGAGGCGAATCTGAATCTATTTTAACCAAAGCCAGTCCCCATAGCATACTAATTCTATGCGATGAAAAGGGGAAAACCTACACATCGAAACAGTTCGCCACCTTTTTAGACCATCTACTTCAGCAGGGAGGTAATAAAGAAATAGTTTTTGCCCTGGGCGGGCCCTATGGATTTGACCAGAAAATCAAAACCAAAGCCGCCTATCAACTATCACTATCATCTCTGACGTTCAACCATCCAATCGCACGCCTTGTCCTGCTAGAGCAAATTTATCGGGGATTTACTATAATAAGGGGGGAACCTTACCACAACTAGCCTCTAGTTGATTATTCTCTTGTTCCATCCATTGGCGGGTTCCAAAATAATTACATGAAAAAGTCGCAATGGCGGCGGAATGCTTAAGAGCGCTGATGAAATCTTCTCTAAGTATATAGTGACAAAAGGCGCCGTGAAATATATCGCCGGCTCCCAGGGTATCTATTGCCTTGATCTGTTTAACTTTAATCTCGCCCTTTTTCTCTTTCCCTGTTTCTCTGCTAATATACTGAATCGGTTTTTCGCCATCGGTTATGGCAATATTAGGAACACCTAATTGGCCGATATACTGAAAAATTTGCGAAGGATTTCCTGTAGATATGGAGCAACTCGGGGGGATAAAGTCGGCAGAGCAAACTACATAATCAGCCAGAGTCAGCACTTTTTCAAATCCTGGTTTCCAACTACCCCCATCCACCACTACCGGAGTGCCACTTTTCCGGGCATAACCGGCGATTTTCAAGCCCAATTCCATCTGGTGTCCATCAATAAGCACCAAATCCACCGAGGAAACCAGGTCTTTTACCAACGGTGAGTTGCCATTGGTAAAATTTTTGGTCTGGTGGGAGATAATCGCCCGCCGGCCGGTATTCCGGTTAACCATTATAGATGCAATGGGCGGCGGGTGGTTTGTGGTGGTGTCCAGATTAACCAGTTTTACTCCACGTTCCTCCAGGTCGCTGTGGATTAGTGCTGTTACCGGATGAGTTCCAGCCATACCCATGAGGATCGGATGGCCGCCTAGCCAGGAAAAAGTAACTGCTGCGTTTGTTGCTGGACCGCCGGCGCAAACAGTATGTTGCTCGGCTATAACTTTTTGGTTGTCACTGGGAATATGGTCAACCAGGTTGACCATATCCAAAGTGATTAAACCGATAAAAAGTGCTGGTTTTTCCATTCTTTTTCCTAAAGTTACCTAATTATGGTAGTCGATGAACTATAACCTGATGTTTGTCGATCCGGGGCCCTTTGCTTTTTTTCTTTATCAGGTAATTATTAATAAAGATTATCTTTTTGTCAATCACCATGTCAGCCCAAAAACCGTTGGCTCCCTGGTCGGCTATGGTTTCTATTTTCCAATCCCCTTTCCAGAAATCGGTGCCAGCCGGATTGGCCAGTTTTAAATTGTTGTAGGTGGCGTCTTGGTACAACAGGTAAGGTTTGTCATCGCTGTCAAAGCGAAGGGTTACGTCAGGTCCTACCCAGGAGATAGGGAAAACCTTGTCCAGGCCATTATCCACCACCAATCTTTTACTTTGAGCCATATTGATATCCATTTTGGTCACCTGGTCGGCATAAATCAATACCAGGTAGCGGCGGCTAAAATCAAAAGTTGCTACCGCAATACGTCCCTGGCTGTTGACCGCGATAGAGTTGTGAAAACCGTAATCTCCGGTATCCTGCCAGACCGGCTGATCTTTCTTATCTTTAATCACATTCCCCTGGCTATCCTGTTTCCATTTAGCCCCATCCACCACCAGGGTTTGAAAACCAGTTGCGGTGCGGTAGGCTAACTTCAAGTTGCCGTTTACACTGTCGTAATAAGCGATTAGCGGCTGATTATTATGCGGGTGCAGGGTTATTGAGGCAAAAAGCCCTAGACCCAGAGGTAGGCCTTTAAGTGTGTTGGCTTTTCTCTTGGGCTTGCAGACTTCGGTTTTATCATCTTTTATACACACCTCTTCTGATTGACAAATCGATTTTTGGTCTTGATCCAGGCAGCCTTTGATCTCCAGGGAGCATTTCCCCAGCCCGGTATCATCCATTGTGCAAATCTCATCTCCTTGGCATTCATCATCACAGGGCGGCATGGATAGGCCTGGTTTAGGCATGGAGTCCACTACGGTAATCTTCCAGGATTCAGTGCCTTTTTTTTCCGCCAGCAGCAAGCCGGTTATCACTTTACCCTCTATGTTCAGGCCTCGATCCAGGTAGTAAACGATATACAGAGTATCATTTTTAGAGTCATAGGCCATGGCCGTATATTTACCCCGGCCGCCTTTGGGATCCTGGGGCTTATCAATGGTTTCTTTTTGCCATTTATTATCTTTCATAAAGGCGAATTTAAGGCTGTAGTTTTGGGGGTCGTAGTAAGCAATAATCGGATTGCCCTGGCTGTCGGTGGTAATGGAGGTAAACTGACCAACTTGAGAACCCATACCGGTTATACCGCCTCTCCGGCCATCGGTATGACCTTCGGGCTTATCTTCCGGCACCCCATCAATATACTCGGCGCTTTTCAATTCACCATTACGATCGTATTCCAATAGTACTAAGTCACCATAGAATTTGTCATAGGCGGAGACAAAAATTTTGTTTTCAATAGCGGTGATAGCGGAATGACTGCCAACCAGACCGGCGGCTACCGGCGGCAGATTTTGACATTCACAGACTATTTCGCTGCACTGTACACCGGTCATGGTCTGAGGATTTTTTAATACCAATATTTTGCCAGCCAGGCAGGATTGGTCGCAGCCTTCGCCGGATGTTTCCACACATTTATCAGCGTCCGGGATACAGACCTGGCCGGCTTCACATTTTCCCCCACAGGGAATTTTATTCAGGCAGCGCTGGTTGAAACAATAGCCATCCTGAAGTTGCACCTCACCCTCTTGGTTTTGGCAATCTTGAAGGTTTTGGCAACTTTTTAACAGACAGAAAGAGCCGTCAAATTCCTCCCGACATTCTTGGCTTTCATATTCACATTTTTTCTCTTCTGAACAGGTGATTAAATCGGGACGACAGTTACCGCTGGATTTATCGCATATCCACCCCGGACAACAGCCGTTGCGGTCATTAATGTCACATGGGTCGGCATGGCATTTGCCTCTGATCTGTATCATTCCCTGGGGACATTCCTCTAAAATTCCTCCGTCACCACCATCCTCAATGCCAGCATCCTCTAAATTACCTCGAATTGCAGTATCACCGCAGTCACAGCCGGAAAACACCAGGCTCAATAACAGACCAAAAAATATGAATTTTCTCATTTATTCCTCTCCGACTTTAGGGCTCGGACTGGTTTAATATTCTATTTCAACTTCCACTACCGCTGGATGTGGATCCAAGGTTTTGTATTGTTCGATATACCGGGCCCTAACCTCTATTCGGTGCTGGCCTTTTAATTTTAGCAGATCTGACTTAATTTCCACCATACCCGCTGGTTTGAAGGTTGACCAGTAGGTGTTGTCCACCCGGTATTGGACCTCTTTATCTTGTTCTAAACCGGCAAATATTCTTACCGCCCCGCGGGGTTGGGGATTACCCTGGCCATCATAATTATAAAGAGGATAGGCGTGATCCAGGTATGCGGTGGTATCTGCCGCCATGATCATGGGCAGGCAGTTACCTCCCGGACATTTTTTCAAAGATAACAGGAGTGATAGAAAATCTTGTTTTTGTCCCCGCCGAACAAATTCGTTTATCTCTATATTCAAGGGGATGCCAGCATAGGTACTGAGCATGTTGGTCACATCCAGGGGTATTTTGACCGTGCCTTTGAGCAGCAAGCCCAGAGCCATGTCAACTATCATTTTTAAGGATTTGCCGATCTTTACATCATCTACCAATTCCTGGTAAACATCCTGGTAATTATCTACCATAACTTTGTCTATATTTATTTCCAGCGAGTGATTTGGCAGAAGGTGAAAAGAAGCATCCAGGGTTATATCTGTGGTTATCTGAAAAATACGGGCATATCTCTCTTCCAGATAGGCATAAACCGCGATAGCCATATCTTTCATTTTTAAATTCATCATAGGCACTTTAATTTCGTTGCCATCTGCGCCTTTTTTGACCAGGTCGGAAAAGATCAATTCCGGTTTTTGGCTGGGGGACATGGAAAAAATCAGTGGTGAATCTTTGGAGACCACTTTGCCCAGTTCGGAAAGTCCGGGTAATCCAAACAAGGTTTGGCCATTTAACTGGATTGGCAGAGAGGAGCCCATATCCTGGGAGGAAAAATCGATACATAGATTGCCTCCTAAATACATGGCAAAAAGCGCCCGTTGTAAAAAAGATTGGGAGATAGTTGCCGATAGGTGATAGGGATTACCCTTACTGTCTTTTCCATCCAGTTGGGGCGGTGATCCGGCAGGAAAAATTTGCTCAAAATATTCGGCAGATTTTTGCGGATCAAAATCTTTTGGTTTTGGTGTACAGCGATGCATGGGACGCGAATCGGAGCCACCGTTAAAAGTGACCTCCAGGGTCTTGATGGTGCTGTCTGCAAAGCACTCGGCATCTTTTTTGATATCGCAGTTTACGTCGATATCTTCTGCTGCAATACTGTAGGCTAAGGGGTTGCCGGTAAACTTTAAGGGTAAATTATTGCCGGCCAGGCTGGAGATATTCTGTTCATCTTGTATAATTAATGGTTGGCCATTTATATCTTTGAGCATCTCTTCAAAAACACTTTTTAGCGCCGGCTCAATAATTCTATTTATGGCTGGTGTTAATCCCTTTACTATAGCATTACTTAGCCAGGTACCAAATTCGCTGATGCTGCAGACAATGGCGCATTCGGAACAGCCAGAGGGATATTTGAATGTGGAATCGACCAATTTTTCAAAATCGTTGGCAATATCCTGACACTCTTGGGCCGAACACATACTGTTAGTATCATTGTCTATTTTGGTCTTGATCTGTTTGATTTTAGTTTCATTAGGAGCGATAGCGATATTTAATATCCCTTTGGGTTCACCAGTGCTCGAATCAATCGAGTTGTCGATAGTTAGATCCATAATTATACCCATGTCTGCTATCGCAGTGGTATTGCTATCTACACCGTTTTTAAGAGGGCAGGCCACATCGCTAGTGGTTGCACAAGACCCGAGGCCAAGTCTTTTGCAAAAATCGATGTTAACACTGCCCGCCAGCTTCTCTCCAGGTTTGAAACCAAGACGTCCCTCTTTTATAAGCACAATTACTTGGGCACCATCACACTTTGCGTCCTTACAACTTTTTTGCACATTGATATCTAAATCTTTCCACTTGAGTAGAAGGATATTTTGATGCAGAGACATGTTGAAATTGCCCAGGCCGCCTGGAATCGATTGGGTAACGTTGGCTGGTGGGGATATTGGCACTTCTATATAGCCATCACTGTTTTCCTCAGTTTTAAGGGCTCCTTTGATCAATACCTCCAGGTTTTCAGCGATTAACTCAATCCCCTTTTGGGTAAAACCTATTCGGGCCGCTTTTTTGTTTTTATGTACTTTATAAGAGAGTTTTTTGCTAGAGCAGCCGTCTCCCCCGCCACAGTTGCTGATTAAAAGAGAAAAGATAGATAAGGCGAAGAGAAAAGAAAACCATCTTCGGCTTGATGAGTATTTTAAAAAACTAGACAGCATAAATGGGCCTCCCCCATGCCAGGATAATATAGAACCACCCAGATAAGATAAACTATAATTTTAACATATTTTATGGTGACATTGCAAGACTTCGTAAAATTTACGCGGTTTTGCCGATTTTTAAATTTTCCTGCAGGCGGGGTAATGGATCTGAACCATGAGGGGTGTAAGTTTCCCCGGTCATAGTCTGATAGAGTTGCAGATATTTTTTACTCAAATGGATACGGATATCATCGGACAGGGCAGGGGGAGTGCCATGGCCGGAAAATCCCCTCTCCCGCAACCACTGGCGGATATTTTCTTTGTCCAGCATCACCTGGTTTTTTTCAGCCTGGAATTTCTCCTGGTAATATTCCTTTTGCCAATAGCGGCTGGAGTCAGGGGTATGAATTTCATCTATAAGCATCACTTCTCCTTGCTGGTCCAGACCAAATTCATATTTGGTATCCACCAGGATCAATCCCTGAGAATCGGCCCATTCAGAACCGCACTTGAAGAGTTGTAAAGCGATGTTTTCAACCTGAGTGTATATCTCCGGGTTCACCAGGCCGCTGTCGATTATTTCCTCCCGGCTGATGGGCAGATCGTGTTCTCCTATTTGAGCCTTGGTGGTTGGGGTGATAATCGGGGAGGTAAATTTTTGGTCTTTTTTCAAGTCTCCGGGAAAAGTGATTCCGTAAGCAGGGGCGCCATCTTTTTGATAATCCCTCCAGAGGCTGCCGGTGATATAGCCCCTGATAATAACTTCCACCGGCAAGGTCCGGCATTTTTTAACTATCAGCACATTGGGGTCGGGCATATCGATAATATGGTTTGTTACAATGTTTGCGGTTTTTTTGAACCAAAAGTGAGTAAGAGCGGTCAGTAGTTCACCTTTAAAAGGTATAGTGCCCAACACATGGTCAAAGGCGCTGACCCGATCGGTGGTGATGATTACCAATTGATCTTGTTGATGGTAAACATCCCGAACTTTTCCCCGTTGCAACTTGCCTAAAGAGGGGAAATCGGTTTGTTGGAGGGTGCTTTCTAATTGCTCTTTGATCTGGTTTTCTAATTCCATGATAACCTCGCGTAAAAAGGGAAAAAGATTGACATATTCATATCATTTGCAAGGTAAGATGTCAATGGAAACCATGAATGAGTGTCCTGTCAAGCATCAAAAGACCCTTGACTTGCATATAGATATAAAACATGCCATATTTGGGTAAATTAATTATCTTCTTAAATGGTTTATAGATGTCTAAATTAAGTTGGTTTGAACAGAGAGTGGAGAGATGGGGAGCCAGGGGGGATATGCTGTTATTGGTTGTTCTGGGAGTTATACTATATCTGCCGGGCATGGGCTCAGTGGGGCTTTGGGATCCCTGGGAAACCCACTATGCTGAGGTAGCCAGGGAGATGCTGGCCCGGGGTGACTTTCTCCACCCTTTTTGGGAGTCTGCGTACTTTTTTTCCAAGCCTATTTTGTCCTTTTGGCTCATGGCTTTACCCATGGCGATTGTGGGGGTCAACAGCCCTGAGCAGGGAGTATCTCAATGGGTGGAATTGGCAGTGCGACTGCCCTTTGCCATGTTGGCCATTATGACCATGGTTTTACTTTATCTGGCGGTGGCCCGTTGTTTTAAGAGTAGAATAATTGCTGTAATCGCCTCTTTGGTGATGGCCACTTCACCACAGTTTCTTTTTATCGCCAAACAGGCCATGACCGATATGCCCTTTGTGGCGTTGACCACTTCAGCTCTGGCTTGTTTTATGAGTGCAGTTTTTGTCCCGGAAGCGGGTGAGAAGGAGCATTTTCAGCCCCGGAGAGGATTTCTGCTGGCTTTCTACATTTTCTGTGCTTTGGCCACCCTGGCCAAGGGACTTTTGGGGTTCGCCTTGCCTGGCGCGGTTATTCTTCTCTACCTTTTAATTTCCGGAGAGTGGTGGATGCTGAAAAAACTGCGAATCATCAAAGGTGGACTACTGTTTTTATTGATGGCAGCACCCTGGTATCTGCTAATGAGTTTTTTTCCCGGCAAAGATGACGAGGGGAAAAATTTTGTTAAGCGATTTTTTATCCACGATCATTTAAACCGTCTAAGCCGGGGGGTGCATGGCAGCCGGGGCACTTTTAGTTTTTACCTGGACCAGTTGGCGTTTGCCGCTTTTCCCTGGTCGGCGTTTTTACCGGCAACTTTGCACAAGATTCTAAACCGGTTTAAAGGAGTTAATCTATCCTCCCAAACCGGTCCACCGAGGGCGTTGCTTTTCTTTTTACTTTGGTTTATCCTTTGTTTTACTCTGTTTACTCTGTCTATTACCAAATTTCATCACTATATTCTGCCTGCTCTTCCTCCTCTGGCGGTGTTGACCTCCTATTATTTATCCCAATTTTGGCAATCATCTTGGCTGTCCCGGGAAAATCGCAATTTGTTAGTGATGTTGCTCTGCCTGCTGCTGTTTATTTTTGTGGCCCGGGATATCTCCATGAAGCCCAAGCATTTGCTCGATTTGTTTGTATACAATTACCAAAGACCATATCCCTATCATCTTGATGCCAGGTTTTTTTTCTCCACCCTTTTCACTGCGGCAGGCGCTGTTATTGCCGTCAGTTATTTGTTTAAATGGCATAGAATCCTGCTTATGGGTACTATAGTTTCCGCCCTTATTTTTTCCCTCTTTTTGAGCCACTACCATTTCAGAGTAATGAGCCCTAACTGGAGCCAGCGTCAAATATTCAATACCTATTATCAGTTGCGGGAAAACCGGGAGCCCATTGCCGCCTACTTGATGAACTGGCGGGGAGAAACCTTCTATTCTTGCAACACTGTAGTGCAGATAAAAAAGGTAAACAAACTAAAAGAGTTTCTCTCTCGTAAGGGGCGGGAGTTTGTTATTGTGGAGCAACGGCGTTATAAAAAGATGCTGGACCGGTTGGGAACCGATTACAGGCAGAAGGCCAAAATTGTAGATAAGAGTAGCAATAAATTTTTTCTGGTGCAAATAGATGGTCTCTGAGAACGGCTTTTAGCGTCTTTGTGTTTTACCAGACTTTGGTTTGACCACATCACCCCAGGTTATTCGGCCCATTAAAAAGGGGACACAACCCATGATGATGACGATGGCCAATTGCTGGGCGTGAGCCAGCAGGGCAAACGCCATAGCGGAACTCTTATTCACGGCAAAAATGGTCAGAGCACTGATTATAGCCAGTTCAAAATTGCCGGCAAAGCCGGGACCAGCCGGAATCATAATTAATACCACGATAAAACACAGGCAAATAAAACCGGCTATTAGCGGCAAGTCGATATTTAAGGCAAAGAACAGGGCATAGAGGTTCAAGCCGTTAAAAGTCCACAGCAACAGAGTCAACCCCAGATAAGCGGCCAGGTCTTTTTTACCTTTGAACGATTTTAATCCATGGATAAATGAGTTTATCAGGCCGGTGATTTTATCAGCCAATTTTAGCGAGAGAGGAGATAAAATCCGGTAAAAAAGGCGATTTGCCCAGGTGGGCCTAAGTAGGAAGAGAATAAGCACCCCCATGGCGGAGATAAAAACCGTCAAAGCCATGAAGGCTGAATAATAGATAGATTTAGGCACCTGTCTGTCATCCAAAGAGAAGAGAAAGGCAAACAGGGACAGGGTAACCAATAAACCATCCACCACTCTCTCCACCACTACGGTGCCCATGGCGGTGGAGATGCGGATTTTGTCTTTTTCGGCAATCAGGTAAGGGCGGACAAATTCACCCAGCCTCAGGGGCATAAGCACCACCGCCATAAAACCCACGGCACAGACATTAATAATGCGGTGGGTGGAAATATCTGCCTGAGATCTGATCATAATGGCCCAGCGCCAGAATTTAATAAAGTGATGCAGGGCAAACAAAATGGTGGAGATTAAAAAAGGGAGCAGTCTAACTTCCTTGAGTTGTCGGAGTAAGGCATCTGTATTCACGCCTCTAAAGGCGACCCAGAAAAAAAATAGACCAATAGACAGACTGAGTATAATTTTAACCAGGTTTTTTTGCATAACAAAATAATAATAGGGAGGCACACTACATTATAAGTTCTTCGCCCGCCAGCAAACGACCAGGATTCAAACTGCAGAGGGTGGAGATATATTCCCGGCCAAATTTTTTCACTATTTTTTTAATCCCTTTTCTAATGGTCTTCAATTCAGAGGGGGAGTGCAAATCAGAGCCCATCAACTGTACCAGACCATTTCCCAGCAGCGTAAGAGCGGTTTTTTTTACTTTACGGCCATAAAGTCCCAGGCAACTACCTAAATTCATTTGTAGATAGACGCCCAGATCTAACAACTGGGTAACTCGTAGAGGATTCTTAATTACAAATTCATATCTTTCCGGATGGGCTATAACCAGTTTAAATCCTTTTACTTTGGCTTTAAATATCCAGTCAGGCAAAGTTGGGGGAAACATTAAAACCGGTAATTCCAACAAAAAACAGCGTTGCTCCTGGTCTAAGAAAAACATATCTCTATCGGCCAGCATTTGGTTCAAATAGTGGCCAAAAAAATACTCTGCTCCCAAAGAAAGATTGATATCAAGCCCCTCGGTGGCAACTCTTTTTTTTACTTGCTGAAAAACAGTTTTAATGGATTTGGGATTATAAGTAAACAGAGATTGCCGGCAGTGAGGTGTCAACACCAGATGGCGGTAGCCCATCTCCGCCATTTGGCTGATCATAGAGAAAGCCTCATCCTCACTCTCGGCCCCATGATCCACATGGGGAAGCAAGTGAGAATGGATGTCTATCTGCAATATATCTGTATAGTCCAGGGTGGTCATTTAATATCTGTACTCATTGGTTTTAAATGGTCCATTGACATCAATACCCAGATAAGTGGCCTGCTCAGGAGTTAATTTAGTAAGATGGACTCCCAATTTGCCTAGATGGAGCCTGGCAACCTCTTCATCCACTAGTTTAGGCAATAGATAGACCTGGGATTTGTAGGTGTTTTGGTTTTTCCACAGATCGATTTGGGCCAACACCTGGTTGGAAAAGGAGTTGGACATCACAAAAGATGGGTGGCCAGTGGCACATCCCAGATTCACCAGGCGTCCTTCAGCCAGCAGAATGATGGTATGGCCGTCTGGGAAACAGTATTTAGCCACCTGGGGTTTTATTTCGATCCGTTCCATCCCAGACCAATTTTTAAGACCGGCAACATCTATTTCATTGTCAAAATGGCCGATATTGCAGATAATGGTGTTATCTTTCATCTTAGACATGTGCTGAGCAGTAATCACATTGTAGTTGCCGGTGGCCGTGACGAAAATATCGCCGTGCTCAGCCTCATCCTCAATAGTTTTCACCGTAAAACCGGCCATGCAGGCCTGCAAAGCGCAGATGGGATCTATTTCTGTAACCACCACCCGGGCGCCAAAGGCAGCCATGGCTGCAGCACAGCCTTTGCCCACATCACCGTATCCGCAAATTATCACTCTTTTGCCGGCCACCATCACGTCGGTGGCTCTTTTTATGCCATCAGCCAACGATTCCCGGCATCCATACAGGTTATCGAATTTGGACTTGGTGACACTGTCGTTTACATTGATGGCAGGAAAAAGCAGGCTTCCATCTTTTTCCATGCGGTATAAGCGGCTTACCCCGGTGGTGGTTTCTTCTGATACCCCTTTTAACTCTTTGGAGATTCGGTGCCACTTTTGATTATCTTTAGCCAGGATATTTTTTAACCGGGCCAACATGGCCTGTTCATCTTCATGGGAGGCGTCTACATCCAACATTGCCGGGTTATCTTCTGCCTGGAATCCCTTGTGCACAAAGATGGTGGCATCGCCGCCGTCATCCACTATTAGGTTGGGTCCCAGTCCTCCGGGAAAAGTCAGGGCCTGCTCTAAACACCACCAGTATTCATCTAAAGTTTCTCCCTTCCAGGCAAAAACGGCCACTCCGGCTTCAGCCATGGCCGCAGCGGCATGGTCCTGGGTAGAATAGATATTGCACGAACTCCAGCGCACTTCGGCTCCCAGATCTATCAGAGTTTCGATTAACACCGCGGTCTGGATGGTCATATGCAGAGAACCGGAGATCCGAACCCCTTTTAATGGTTTTTGGGGTGCATATTTTGCCCTGATAGTCATCAGGCCGGGCATCTCTTTTTCAGCGATTTCGATCTCCTTGCGGCCAAAGTCAGCCTGCTTAAGATCTTTGACTTTGAAATCGATTGTCTTCTCTAAACCGGTTTTTTCAGCACGGCTTATCGGTTGATAATTTTTCTCTGTGGATGATATGGTTGATTGATCTTGCACGGTACCTACTCCTTATCTCGTCCTGTTGTTACTTAGAAGATTTATTTTATCAAGTTCTTGAAAAAAAGCAATGATGTGTGCGATAATTTATTAATATCAACTTTTATTAAAATACCGTCTGGAGACTTTGATGAGCAACAATCGGGCAAATTATATCGGCTATCTGTGCTCATATACGCCCCTGATATCTGTGGTACTTAATTTGGAAGTGGACTGTATAGATCAGCGCAACTTTTCCGAGGGGCAATTGAAAACCCGGTTGGAGGCCTTTGTGGAGATGTTGCCGTAACAAACAGAGTTAAAATAACATTTCTGTCCAAGCCTTATCTCCCGGTTTAACATTTAAAACCGGGCCTAATTTTGATGGTATTTGGACATTACCCGGTTTGCTTTGAGCATTTATTTTCAATTCAACATGAGTAGAGCGTAGCCCGCCCCAAATCAGGTTTTTATTGGAGATAAAGCCCAGATCGCCTTCTGAGGCCGCCATTTCATCCATATCCTGAGGTGAGAGGTAGATAGCAATCTTGGTTTCTTCTTTAGCCCCATCTTCTGCAGAAGTAAGGTCAGAATAAAATTCCACTTGTAAAAGAAGTTTTTTGCCAGGTACAAGGTTAGGGGCCCGGCCTTTATAGGCTAACATACTCTCTTTTACCGTTCCCCAAACCAGGCCGCTCATACTATTCGTTCCCTTTTGGGGACCAGGGGCCAGTAAAGTAACTCCAACCCCAATAGCGCCGCTGGCTAAAAGTCCCCAAAAAGCCCGGATATATTTGTAGGCATTGGCGCCACTGTCGCCTCCCATATCGGTACCATGGGCAAACAGGGTCATAACTTGAGGAAAAATCACCGATATTATTATAGCTATCATACCTCCCGCCATGGTCCAAAAGGCAGCCCGGGCGGTATAGCGACGCCAGAAGGCCCCCAGGAGCAAGGCTACTACCATGGGTGGCGTTACCGCAGCAGTAAAAGTGCCATGAGCCTCATAAATAGAGCCGAAACTCATATACACCGGTACCAGAGCGATGCCGATGATAGCCGTCACAATTGAAGCAATCCTGGCCAGCCTCAGATAGTATTTGTCACTGCCATCCTTTTTAATATAAGGTTTGACCACATCGTTAACTGTGATGGCGGCAACCGCATTGATCAGGGTGTCAGCAGTTGACATCAAGGCCGCAGTGAGGGCGGCCATCACCAGACCGAAAACCCCCGGTTTGCAGAGGATATTGGCTACTACCACAAAAATATCCTGAGCAGTGGTTCCAGGGGGAAGCAGATTATGGGTTTCCATGGCCTTTCCCAGCCAGCCGGCGTTAGCTACTGCAATAGCGGAGATAGGCATCAGGATTAACACGGTAACGATAGCCGCTTTTTTGCCGTCTTTAACGCTCCTGGCCGACAGGAAGCGCATGATTATCCCCTGGTTTAAAAAGTAAAAAGCCACGGTATTGGCGGTATCTTGCCAGAAGACGCCGATAAAATTGAACTGCGTCGGTTGGTTGAACTGGGCGAAGGCAGTCTTGTGTCCAGCGGGCAAGCCGCTCCAAAAGTAATCAAAGCCGCCTAAATAGTAGATTCCTAACCCAAAGAGGACAAAGCCGGCTACCAACAGCAAAAAAGCCTGTAAAAGGTCGGTCATGATTACCGAGGTCTGCCCGCCGGCGGTAACATAAACCGCTGAAATGGCGGCTATAATTACCGATGCGGTGAATACGTCCCAACCTAAAAGTTTATTGAGGGCCACTCCTAAAGTATAGAAATTTATGCCAATATACCCGATCATGTAGGATAATAATAAAATAGTGACGATAATCCGGCAATTTTTGTTAAAGCGCCGCTGGAAATATTCTGGAATCGACTTGATTTTGGAATAATAGATTATTGGTAACCAGCCAAAAATGAAAAGTGGCATCCAAAACCAGTCGTTAAGATAAGATTGAGTGGAGGAAAAACCAAAACTATAGGCGGCTGCCGAATACTTAACAAAACTATAAGAGCCCACTACCGTGGCCACGTTTGAAAAGGCAATTAACCACCAGGTGAAACGTTGACCACTGAAAAAAAAGTCGGAGGTGGAACGGGTAAAGCGGCCAAAAAGAGAACCAAATCCCAAGATGGTGATAAAATAAGCAATAATAATAGCGTAATCTAAATTGGTACCGATCATAATCTAAGAAAAAAACTGAAAATAGCCCTGTAGCAGCATGAAAAAGAGCAACCCTGCTATCAGGATGAATAAATTATTTCTTTGCTGGCCTGGTTTGAAACCAATATCCCCTTGTTTAAAAGCGATAAAAAGGCCAAAGCAAAAAAACAGCGCCCCAACAATATAATTATAGAGGTAAGTGTCCAAGATTTATTTCCTTTCGCATAAAGTTTCCTCTATGCTTTTCTCTATACTTTTTTTTTATACCAAGCAAAGCGGACATCTCTTTCTGCAGGCTGTCCATCAATTGATCCCGCTCTTCAATACTGTATTTATCGGTGGATATCTCCTGGCCGAATTGGACGGTTACCAAACCAGCACGGATCCCATAACAACCTTTAGGAAGAATTTTTTCCATTCCCTTTATCACCACCGGTAATATAGGTATCCCACAGGTGATGGCCATGATAAATCCCCCCTTTTTAAAGGGCAGTATTTCAGGAGGCGTGGCATTTCTGGTTCCTTCAGGAAAAACAAGTATATTTTGTCCGGCCAACACTTTTTGACCGGCTCGGCGTAAAGATTCAATAGCGCTTTCTCTTTTTTTCCGATCGATAAAAACATAGCCGCCCATATTCATGCACCAACCGAAAATAGGAATGTGTTTTAGTCTTTTCTTGGTCAGAGAGGTCACGGATACTGGAAAAGATTGGTAAAGTATGGGAATATCCATCAGGCTCTGGTGGTTGCTCATAATAATATAGGGTTTGGACCAATCCACCTGGTCTCTATTCACTACTTCTACTTTGATTTTGGCCAGAAGGCACAAAAATTCTCCCCAAAAGTGCTGTACTTTAAAAAAACGTTTCTGGGAGCGTAGTATCAAAATGGAAAAAATGGCTACTGAAGAGAGAACGCCGGTGGCAACAATTACCTTTATTGTAGTAAACAATGACTCGATTATCTCTATCTTTTGCTTCATTGGTAATAAAATATTTTCGATATATTATAATCTATTGAGAAGTCGGTAGACAATTTGCCAACCAATTAATAGAACACCGTTTCTAAAAATAATCCCTTTGCCGGGGCGGTAATTCCGGCCAGTTTTCTGTCTCTACTTGCCAATATAGCCTGTAGTTGTTTTTTGTCGATTTTCCCCTGTCCCAATTCCACCAGAGTTCCTACCATTATTCTAACCATGTTTTTGGCAAAGGCGTTACCGCAAATTTCAATCTCCAATCTATCCTCTTTTTGTTCTCTGACGGAGAGCCAGTATATTTGCCGGACTGCGTGTTTGGCGCCACAGTTAAGTGCTCTAAAAGCGTTGAAATCATGTTTCCCCACCAGGCAAAGAGTTGCCTCCTGCATGGCCTCGACATTCAAAGGAGACTGTATCCTCCAGTGGTAATCATGGCTAAAGGGGGAAGGAGTTGAGGCCCAAGATAGATGGTAGGTGTAGATCTTTTTTTTTGAGTGTCGTTTACTGTGAAATTCAAAATCTACTAACTTTGCATTACGAACCACTATATCGTCAGGCAACATAGTATTTAGCCCTCTGACAAAAGCTTTGATAGGGATCGAATCTTTTTGGGTAAAAAAATTCGCCACCTGACCTCGGGCATGAACTCCGCTGTCGGTACGACTGGCGCCCTGTAGCCGAATTTTATCTTTGGTCATTCGTGAAAGTGCTGTTTGCATCTCATCTTGAATGGTCGGCACCTGGGGCTGAATTTGCCAACCGCAGAAATTGGTTCCCCGGTAAGCGATAGTCAGACAAATATTGCGCATTAAAATTCAAACATTATGCCAAAAGCAAAAGTCTTATCAGAAAGATTAAAACTATTTTCATCTCCAAAGTCATCTACAGTGGCCACTTGATATTCAGCGAAAATATAAGTATGATTAACGCCGAAATCTACGTCAAACCCTTTGGCAGCCGAAGGCTCGAGCACATCCAGCAGAAATTGGAGGCCAGCCGAATAGTGAAATCCGTAAGTGCTGCCAGAGGCCTTGTAGGTTTTATCGTTATCTTTGAACTCAGATATTTCACCTACACCATTGGTAATCCACCAGAAATAACAGGAAAATCCCACTTTTCCATAGGGGACCAAGGGGAAATTGTAATAGTTTTGTAAGATATCAAAACGGTAAACCAGATTCATGGAAGTGGGAACAATATTAAAAACAGTGGTATCAGGGGCAGCCACTTGTACCTGGTTCTGGTAGCGCACAGCTTTACCCACTGCCTGGGCGAATCCGCCGCTGCCGCCAATAGCCAAAGTTCCGTATTCCTGTAATAACTCCCAATCTAATTCTACCTGCATCAGGAGATTGGATTTGTTGCCAAAAATATCCTGAAAAGGGGAGGTTGATTTTTTTCCCGTTTTTTTCCCCAGAGAACTATCACTATCAATAGATGGCTGATAGTAGCCAAATTTTAACTCAAAGGTAAAATTTTTGGGAGAATTTATCAGGTAGGCTTCTGCCGGCCTGGAATTTATTGTCATCATCACACCAAGAGCCAGAAAAACCAGCATTATGCGGGAGAATAATTTTTGCCAATTTCTAGAAGAGAAAAGGACAAAAGCCAGGAAAGATAACAGTATGGTCCAGGCTAGATAGTCAAGCAGAGGTGCAGTTTTTACCAGTAGCCAGGATAGGCCTACTACAGGAGCCATCAACGGTTTGGCTGTTGTTTTGAGACGGGGAAAACTGTCCAGCCAGGAGGCCAAAAATGGACCTATTTTATAATAGGTTTTAATAAATAGTTGGCCGGCAAAGGTTGGTTTTAAAAGTTGATCGCGAAATTGGCGTAAAATCTTGACCTGGGGGTGATCATAATTGCCATATATAGAGGTGGCAACAAAACAGAATCCACCCTCCTCTCCACCGCCGGCATTTTTATAGTGTTCAAAAAAATCATCACTGGGAATGGGGGTGCCATAAATTGGTTTTGAGGAATATCCGATATTGCCGGCAGCATCTTTGGTCAATACCAGCAGCCGGTAGGACTTGTCGTTAGTGAGAGGAAATATAGTCGCCCGGGCATTACTGCTGTTTACCTTGCTCATCCCTTCACACTCAACTTCTGGATCAGCGCTTTTATACTCCGTGTTGCCGTCTTGATTTAAAGCCGTGGGTGCCGCAGCATCGTTTTTCTCATCGTCAGCGGTTTTTTCCCGGTAGCAGATAATATAGCTAAAATAATTTTTGTTGGTTTCATTATCACCAGCCATATCCTGACCGGAATGCTCCCAGGAGAGGGTTAGTAATTTATCTCCGCCAGCGGTTGACAAATTTTCTGCTATCCCCGGAGGTGTATTGTCAAAATAAAATTCTACAGTCTGGCTGATGGGTGAATTGTTAGAACCGGAACCGCCGCCGGCTGGCTGACCCTGAGCATCTGTTCCCGTATTGCCGGAAAAGCCGGTGGTTACCTCCACATAAACGCCTAATCTATGGGATATGGAATTGGATTCACCCTGGGTGTCACCAGAAGAGATAAAACTTTCGATGGTGCTGCCCGACAGGTTGAAAGTAAAACTATTGCCTTGAAAATTCCCTGAGGCTACCTGGTCCTCATCTTGGCTGTTGGAGTCTATGGTCAGGTAATATTTTCCAATTACCTGAGAACTAAGAGTCACCGTGCCGCTCAATTGTCCTTCCTGGTTTACCGAATTGTGAGGGCTGAAATTTATCGATTTTATACTGGTGCTTTGAGCCCAACAGACCTGACTAAATAGGAGAACAGAGGAAATAATTGTGGTGATAATGATTTTAAGCATGGTAGTGCTCCGAAGTGATTGTTTAGATGCGGTGCTGATCCAAAGACTATTAATTTTGCAAAAAAAATCTTAACTTTAGAACACTACCACAGATTGGTTGAAAGTCAATCGTTTCTGATAATTGAGTTAAAATTTCACCGATTTATCCGAAATCCTTTTATCACTTCTTTTCCATCCGGCCATTCGATATAAGGAATAACCCGCTCCACCAGGCGCTCTAATCCTTTCCGTTTTCGGGCTGAAATGGGAATAGCGGCAAATTGATTGCTGTCATCTCCGTATTGTAAGTTTGGTAATAGATCAACTTTGTTGAATAGGCGGAGAATAGGGATGTGAGCTAGATTCAATTGCTGTAGTAAGTTTTCTACAGTAGTGATTTTTTTTTCGAAAACCGGATCAGACCTGTCAACTACATGGAGTAACAGGTCAGCATATTCTAACTCTTCCAGAGTTGCTTTAAAGGCATTTATCAAATCGGTCGGCAAAGCGGAAATAAATCCCACCGTGTCAGTTATAATAACCTCTCCGTGTTTGGGGAAGCGCAACCTGCGAGAGGTGGGATCAAGGGTGGCGAACATTTTGTCCTTCACTCCAACCTGGCTGTTGGTTAAGGTATTCAATAGGGTTGATTTACCCGCATTGGTGTAACCCACTATGGCTATCACCGGCAACTTGTTTTTGAATCGCTGGCTTCTCATTATCCCCCGTTTTTTGCTTAACTGGGCGATTTTGTTTTCTAGGATGGCGATGCGTTGCCGGGCTCTCCGGCGGTTTATTTCTAATTTGGTTTCTCCAGGTCCACGTCCACCAATCTCGCCGGTTAACCTACTTAGCCCGGTATTTTTTTGAGAAAGCAGGGGCAAATTGTATTTTAACTGAGCCAGTTCAACCTGAATTTTTCCATCTTTGCTTTTGGCATGTTGGGCAAAGATATCCAGAATTAGTTGGGTACGGTCGATAACTTTAGTGTCCAGGTTTGCGGATATTTCTCTGGATTGAATCGGGGATAATTCCTGGTTAAAAATCACCAGGCTGGCCCCCAGTTGAAGGCTTTTAAGGCTCAACTCCTCTAGTTTTCCTTTACCCACCAGGTAACGGGAATCGGGATGAAGGCGATGCTGTAAAATGGTTGTCACTACTTTCACATCGGCGCTTCTGGCCAATTCTTCTAGTTCAGCCATATCCTGTTTGGCAGTGTGCCGGTTTTTGCTATACAGGTTAACCAAAATGGCCCGCTCTTGAAGAGCAACTTCTTGGGGTACGCCCCCTTTTCGGGCTATTTCCTCTTCCAGCCCTTTGATAAAATTGAGAAAATGTAGTTGGTAATCGTAGAAGTTGAGCGGTCCCACCAGGTTACTGACTAATCCTTTCTGCTGATCAGGCATCAGGTGAGAATAGTAGATAGGTCCCAGACTTCCTTTGCCGCTTTTACTTTGGGTGCCTATGGCTGCCACCAGATCCAGGTGAAGAAGAGCCAGGTCAGCCAGATCATCATGGCATAGAGGCTCATTTTTTAAGTGGGTATGGACTAGTCTGATACCTCTTAACCTTACCTGTCCCCCCCTGGCACGACCGATATCTGGTAGCCAAAGTTGGTTTGAATCGCCAACAATCACCCATTGGACTTTCCCCCGCCGGTTGATTAACACCCCCACCTGGCGGTTTATATCCAGGGAGATAGATACCATGGCTCGCGCCATTTCCAAATTTATTATCTGCGTGGATGTAACCCGACGATTATATAGTTTTTGTAGTTGTTTTAACTGGTTGGCTTTGAGACCACCCAGGTTGCCGGTCAGTTTTTTTATGGTTCACCTCCAAATCTTCATACTTACATCTTTTGTCAACCCGGCATTAAACTCCCGGGATTTTTTTTCATTCTTAAATTTTTCAAAAAGTTATGATATAATATGTTTCGCAATTTGTCTATGATGCTAACCGATTAACAATGGAGTATACGGTTATGTTAAGAAGATACCTGTTTTGCAAGGGTAATTTATTATTCACAATTATAATCATTCTGATGTCTAATTTGGCGTTTACTCTCTCGGTGCAGGCCAGCCCTTTTGGCGTCCGGTTAAGTTGGGTAGGCGATCCTACCACCAGCATGACCATCACCTGGAACACCGGCCAAAAAACCACCGCCATGGCTGAATTTAGTACCAACCAGAGCGGACCCTTTACCCAGGTTCAGGGCAGCAGTCAAGATGGCGGTCCGGAGTTGGGCTATATTCACCACGTAGAGTTGGAAAATCTAATGCCTGCTCAACTCTACTATTACCGGGTGGGGGAAAAAGACGGTAATTTTTCCCAGATCTATACCTTTAAAACCGCTTCTCTGGATCCCTGTAAGCCCACCCGCTTTGTGGCTTTGGGTGATGCCCGGGCCCAAAAAAGTAAAGTGGGACCGGCTAAAAATTGGCCGGCCATCCTGAAAGAAGCCTGGGATGAGAAGCCGGAGTTTATTATTAACAATGGTGATATGGTAAGGGATGGCAATAATGCCATTGAGTGGAAAAACTGGTTGATCAGTTGTGAGTTGGCGGCGCCCTATATCCCTCAGTTGCTATCTATGGGCAATCACGATGATGGCCCTGGAGAAGGTGATACCGCTCATTACAATCAGGTAGTTACCTATCCTCGTCATAACACCCACAAAGTGGAAGATTACTATTATGTGGTCTATCACAACTTGCTGCTGATCAGTTTCTCTACCATGACTTTTAAGGAAGATGGATTTAAAGAGCAGGCGGAATGGCTGGACCGGGTTTTAACCACCCACCAGGATAAACAGTGGAAAATTATTTTTATGCACCACCCGGTTTATACCAGTTACCTTAATGTGTTAGGTTTGGATGTGGGGCATCCGTCCAATGAGCAGGAACAAAATCAGCGGCTGCTGCCAATAATCGACAAGCACCATGTTGACCTGGTACTTCAAAGCCATGTCCACTGGTATGAACGGTTTCGTCCCATGAAAGGCGATCTTTCCAATCTGAAGGATGGCATACCGGTACAGGACTATCAACAGGGGACTCTTTATGTTACCACCGGAGGAGCCGGGGCTTACACTTATCCTGAAACCGGGATAAAATTGGCCTGCGGCAGAGCCAAGGGTAGCGTGAAGTGTAGCGGTTATCACCATTATATGCTTTTTGATGTGGAGAAAAACCGGTTACAGGCCAAAGTAAAGAGTACTGCCTGTCAAAATTTCACTTGCAATGCCAAAAACCAAAAAGAGATTGATTCCTTTGAAATAATCAAACATCCTTCCAGCAACGAGCAGTGCTTGCAAGCGGAAGAGGATTTAGATCAAGACGGCCATCTATCCGATGTTGACTGCGATGATGGGAATCCGACTGTTTATCCCGGTGCGGTTGAAATTTGCGGCGATAATCTAGACCAGGACTGTGATGGGCAAGATTTGCCCTGTTCCGGGCAGGAACCTGACGCCGGTGATGGTAGTGCAGCCGGTGACGGAGATGACGAATCGGAAAAGAAAGATATCTCTACTGGCGCTGAATCGGATTCGGGAACCTCAGAAAAAGAGGGCACATCTATTCCCGCAGCTATCCAGGGTTGTAGTTGCAGTAGTCTTTAGAGTGGTTGCGCCGCTCTCCTAAACCGTCTATAAGCAGAAATTCTTTTGGCAGGTACTGGCACCACCACAATCAAAGTCGGTAGTGCACTGAACACACCGGTATTCCTGTGGATGACAGATAGCATAAGTGTGGGGACAGTCCGAATTGTCGGTGCAAAGCCCAACGCACATCTGAGTGGCCATGTCGCAAAAGCCGATGCCGGAGCAGTCTATATTGGAGGAGCAAATAATACTGCTGCCCCGGGTGTTGACGGCGCAGACCTCGTGAGATACTCCCGTGCCGGGGTCATCGACCTTGGTACAAGTATATCCCCGGGGGCAATTTTGTCCACTGCACTTCATAGTGCAATAAGCATTGCTGGATGTTCCCCCCATACCCAGGCATAACTTGGAAGTGCAATCAGAAAATTTACTGCAAGGGTCGCTGAATCCCCGACCAGTGCCCTTCAAACATACGGACAAGGTATTTCCACTGGCATTGGTGGCTTTCCGGCAAGAAAAGCCTGTGAGACAATCTGCATCTATATTGCACATAGATACACAGACCGGCCCCTCTCCCGGAGAATTTATGCACAGTTCACTTTTACAGGTTTTATTTCCCTTGGGACAAGGGTCTCCCACAATGCCTTTATCCTCCTCACTGGGTGAGGCATTGCAGAGCATTTTTCCTTCGGCGCCGGTGATGCAGGGGTCTTCATGGGGGCAATCATTAACACTGTTGCATTCTTGACTGCAAACTCCCAACTCGGCTTTTTCCTCAAAGGCACAGATGTTGGTATGACACTCAGAGGCCTCTTTGCAGGCTTGACCATAGTTGTGTTTATCTTCTATCTTAGTGTTCCCGTCATTATTGTTGCCGGAATTTATTACCAGCCCTTTTGAGCAGACTCCACCTAAACATCTCTCTTCTGGCCGGCAATCACTGTCTTCATCACAAAAGGAGCGAACTTTGAAACATTGCCCACTGCGGCATTCCTCGTCCTCTTTGCAGTCTCTGGCCTCCCGGCATTCTGGAGTGCAATTGCCCAGAGTACAAACAAACCCCACTTTGCAGTCGCTGTTTAAGGCGCATTCGTTTTTGTAATTCAGGCAGGAAAGTAGTCCTATCCACAGGGCAGCGGTTATAAGAGCAATAAACAATATCCGGTATCTTTTCATCAAATACTCCTAAAATACTCCTTAGTTAATTTTTAGTCGAATAAAGTATATTATAACAACAAGTTCTATTTTTGTGCAAGTTCTATCAAAACTCCAGAGGTGGTTTTGGGATGGATAAAATTAACCAGGCTATGGTGAGCGCCTTTTATGGGTGCTTTAAAAATCAATTGCGCCCCCTGTTCCTTTAATTTATTACAGGTAGTTTCAAGACTATCCACCTCAAAACAGATATGGTGGATCCCTTCCCCTTTTTTAGATAAAAATTTGGCAATTGCAGAAGTTTCCTGGTTTGCCCCGTTTGGCTCCATCAATTCTAAGTTAATTTCTCCAGGTAGTTGGAAAAAGGCGGTTTTTATCCCCTGTGATTCCACCAGTACCTCTCCTGTCAATGTAAACCCCAGGGCTTGCTCATAGAAGGCTTTACTTTTTTGCAAGTCTTTGACCGCTATTCCGATATGATCAAGTTTTTTCATTTTTATGCTCCTATTGTCGCGTTATATGAAAAAATGAACCTACCCTAATCGAAAATAAAATGCCAGAAAATTATCTCTTGTATTGAACTGAAAAATCGGGATAATATATTAGAATTACTGCGTTATGGAAGGTAAAAAAAGATGATAAGGTAAGTCATTATAATTTCCCGAGAGCATTTACTGCCCCCGGAAAATTAAATAACCTTTAGCCCAACAATTGTAGCGCAGTTTGAGGAGTAGAATTAGCCTGAGCAAGAACGGTAACTCCAGCTTGCATTAAGATCTGGTTTCGGGTCATCTCAGCAGATTCAAGTGCCACGTCAACATCCCTGATACGGGAATTTGCAGCAGTAAGGTTCTCTGAACTGTTGGCCAGGTTAATAATAGTATGGTTGAGCCTGTTCTGATATGCACCAATATCGGAACGAGCTTCGGCAACATCGTTTATAGCATCGTCCAATACCTGAAGAGCAGTTCTGGCATTGGCTTTGCTGTTTATATAGGAAGCGTTTACCTGCGTGCTGTCAGAGCCGATCATTTCGGTTCCGGCATTTTTAATATTTACACTCAGCCGGTTGTCAGTCCCATCGTCTATACCTATTTGAAAGTCCAAATCAGTTGCTGAATAGGTGCCATCAATGAGGCTTCGGCCATTGAACTTGGTCACTTCGGAGATCCGGTCAATTTCACTTTTCAGGTTATCAAATTCACTATTAAGAAATGAGCGGTCTCTGGTGATCAGGGTGTCGGAAGCAGACTGCACCGATAACTCCCGCATCCTGGTCAGGACTGCACTGATTTCGTTTAGAGCCCCTTCTGCGGTCTGCAGCAAACTGACTCCATCATTGGCATTACGTTTGGCCTGGTCCATACTTCTGATCTGGGCCCGGAAATTTTCACTGATAGCCAGACCGGCCGCATCGTCAGCGGCCTTGTTTATTCGAAATCCTGAACTTAGTCTTTCCAGCGTTTTATCCATTTCCAAACGGTTGACGTACAAGCCTCTCTGAGCGTTTAGAGAGGCAATATTACTTCGTATTGATATGCCCATAACAACGTTCCTCCTTGATTATTGATTAATAGCCTCCATGCTTGGGGCAAATTCAACTTCTGTGCTTACTCGAACTTCAGTACCTCCTTACCGGCCTGTCTATCTTTACCTCCGGCTTGAATACCGGGACAATAACCGGTGATGATCGACTGCCATTGCTTAATGCTTTTACATATAACTTTAGATACATCATGCTGGCAACTAACAGTGCTCCAGCATATTCATTCATCTCTTGCATTGCAGTACCCCCTTTCTAAAAATTTGAATACAGATTTTTAAACTTCTAAATATTAACAATCTAAAAATACCCGGTCAGATCGGGCCGACTTCTTCGGTTTGATTAGCCGGCTTCTGGCTCCAGGTTAACTTATCCCTGCAGCAGTTGGAGTGCTATCTGGGGTGACGAGTTGGCCTGGGCTAACACGGACACTCCAGCCTGCATCAAGATCTGGTTTCGGGTCATAATGGCGCTTTCGTTGGCCACATCTGCATCCCGGATACGAGAATTGGCGGCGGTCAGGTTTTCCGAGGTATTGGCCAGGTTGACCACAGTAGAGTTAAGACGGTTTTGGTAGGCACCCATCCGGGCTCTCACCTCAGCCACATCATCGATGGCGTTATCGAGAATTGCCAGAGAGGAACGGGAAGAGGCTTTGGTATTGATATAGGTGGCATTGATCTGGGTGCTGCCAGAGCCGATCATCTCAGTACCAATATTACCAATGGTTACCGACAGTCGATCGGTTGTGCTGCTATCCAGACCGATTTGGAAATCCACCGCACTGGTGGACATGTCGCCGTTGATTAACTTCAGACCGTTGAACTCGGTAACTTCCGAGATTCTGTCGATCTCATTTTTAAGGGCGCTATACTCGGCGTTGAGAAATGAGCGGTCCCTGGTAACCAGAGTGTCATTAGCACTTTGCACCGAAAGTTCTCTCATCCGTATCAGGATGGAGGAGACCTCGTTCAAGGCGCCTTCAGCGGTTTGAATCAAACTTATGCCATCGTTGGCATTACGTTTAGCCTGGTTCAATCCTCTAATTTGTGCTTTTAAATTTTCACTGATTGCCAGTCCGGCAGCATCATCGGCAGCGCGATTGATGCGAAATCCAGACGAGAGACGTTCTAAAGAGAGGTTTTGATCTCTCTGGGTACTCCAGAGATTTCGTTGAGCGATAAGCGAAGCTACATTACTTCTGATGGTGATTCCCATGACGTTTTCCTCCTTGAAAACTACTACGGCTTCCTTGCCGTAGCGGGCGTCCGTGCCCGATATTTAAAACAACTTCAACTTCAACTTCAAATTTTCTTCACTGGTGTTTGAGCGGGGAAATTTTTTTCTTTTGTTTACCTCCTTATGTATATTGTGTTTACCTTTCAATCAATACATCGGATGCATAGCAAAAAGCTTTAAAAAAAAAATTGTTTACGCTCCTATTTTTAGCACGGTGTTTTGATCTGGCAGTGTAAATAGAATATGTTTCCATTGTAATCGCTAACTCATTCTAATAATTTTACAACAGAAACACATCTATCCGGTGTCAGACTCAACCAAAATTCTTTTAAGGAGCTTGGCCGATCAAGCCCCTTATAAAATCAAAAATAACTATCCTAGTAACTGTAGCGCAGTTTGAGGAGTAGAATTAGCCTGAGCAAGAACGGTAACTCCAGCTTGCATTAAGATCTGGTTTCGGGTCATCTCAGCAGATTCAAGTGCCACGTCAACATCCCTGATACGGGAATTTGCAGCAGTAAGGTTCTCTGAACTGTTGGCCAGGTTAATAATAGTATGGTTGAGCCTGTTCTGATATGCACCAATATCGGAACGAGCTTCGGCAACATCGTTTATAGCATCGTCCAATACCTGAAGAGCAGTTCTGGCATTGGCTTTGCTGTTTATATAGGAAGCGTTTACCTGCGTGCTGTCAGAGCCGATCATTTCGGTTCCGGCATTTTTAATATTTACACTCAGCCGGTTGTCAGTCCCATCGTCTATACCTATTTGAAAGTCCAAATCAGTTGCTGAATAGGTGCCATCAATGAGGCTTCGGCCATTGAACTTGGTCACTTCGGAGATCCGGTCAATTTCACTTTTCAGGTTATCAAATTCACTATTAAGAAATGAGCGGTCTCTGGTGATCAGGGTGTCGGAAGCAGACTGCACCGATAACTCCCGCATCCTGGTCAGGACTGCACTGATTTCGTTTAGAGCCCCTTCTGCGGTCTGCAGCAAACTGACTCCATCATTGGCATTACGTTTGGCCTGGTCCATACTTCTGATCTGGGCCCGGAAATTTTCACTGATAGCCAGACCGGCCGCATCGTCAGCGGCCTTGTTTATTCGAAATCCTGAACTTAGTCTTTCCAGCGTTTTATCCATTTCCAAACGGTTGACGTACAAGCCTCTCTGAGCGTTTAGAGAGGCAATATTACTTCGTATTGATATGCCCATAACAACGTTCCTCCTTGATTATTGATTAATAGCCTCCATGCTTGGGGCAAATTCAACTTCTGTGCTTACTCGAACTTCAGTACCTCCTTACCGGCCTGTCTATCTTTACCTCCGGCTTGAATACCGGGACAATAACCGGTGATGATCGACTGCCATTGCTTAATGCTTTTACATATAACTTTAGATACATCATGCTGGCAACTAACAGTGCTCCAGCATATTCATTCATCTCTTGCATTGCAGTACCCCCTTTCTAAAAATTTGAATACAGATTTTTAAACTTCTAAATATTAACAATCTAAAAATACCCGGTCAGATCGGGCCGACTTCTTCGGTTTGATTAGCCGGCTTCTGGCTCCAGGTTAACTTATCCCTGCAGCAGTTGGAGTGCTATCTGGGGTGACGAGTTGGCCTGGGCTAACACGGACACTCCAGCCTGCATCAAGATCTGGTTTCGGGTCATAATGGCGCTTTCGTTGGCCACATCTGCATCCCGGATACGAGAATTGGCGGCGGTCAGGTTTTCCGAGGTATTGGCCAGGTTGACCACAGTAGAGTTAAGACGGTTTTGGTAGGCACCCATCCGGGCTCTCACCTCAGCCACATCATCGATGGCGTTATCGAGAATTGCCAGAGAGGAACGGGAAGAGGCTTTGGTATTGATATAGGTGGCATTGATCTGGGTGCTGCCAGAGCCGATCATCTCAGTACCAATATTACCAATGGTTACCGACAGTCGATCGGTTGTGCTGCTATCCAGACCGATTTGGAAATCCACCGCACTGGTGGACATGTCGCCGTTGATTAACTTCAGACCGTTGAACTCGGTAACTTCCGAGATTCTGTCGATCTCATTTTTAAGGGCGCTATACTCGGCGTTGAGAAATGAGCGGTCCCTGGTAACCAGAGTGTCATTAGCACTTTGCACCGAAAGTTCTCTCATCCGTATCAGGATGGAGGAGACCTCGTTCAAGGCGCCTTCAGCGGTTTGAATCAAACTTATGCCATCGTTGGCATTACGTTTAGCCTGGTTCAATCCTCTAATTTGTGCTTTTAAATTTTCACTGATTGCCAGTCCGGCAGCATCATCGGCAGCGCGATTGATGCGAAATCCAGACGAGAGACGTTCTAAAGAGAGGTTTTGATCTCTCTGGGTACTCCAGAGATTTCGTTGAGCGATAAGCGAAGCTACATTACTTCTGATGGTGATTCCCATGACGTTTTCCTCCTTGAAAACTACTACGGCTTCCTTGCCGTAGCGGGCGTCCGTGCCCGATATTTAAAACAACTTCAACTTCAACTTCAAATTTTCTTCACTGGTGTTTGAGCGGGGAAATTTTTTTCTTTTGTTTACCTCCTTATGTATATTGCGTTAACCTTTCAACCTATACATCGGATGCATAGCAAAAAGCTTAAAAAAAAAGATCATTTTGAAAAAAAAATATATAGCAAATAATCATAACTAAAATTAGCCAAGCCAAAATATTTATTCTATAGTGTAATATATGGAAAATAAAATGTCTTTATTGAACGTTATCAAATCTACTTATCAACAGCAGAGGATTCCTCTCCAGCGGCAAATATATGTCAACCGTAGTCTGCGCTTGGATAAAATAACCATGATAGGCTTTGACATGGATCACACTCTGGCGGTTTACCATTTGGACGCTATAGATAAGTTAGCTTATGATATGACCGTTCAAATGATGATAGAACAGTATGGCTATCCTTCACAGTTGAAAGATTATCCTTTTCAGCGAAATATGGCTATCAGAGGGCTGGTGGTGGATAAACCCAATGGCAATTTATTGAAAATGGATGAGCATGGCTTTATAGGCAAAGTTATGCACGGCCACAAAATGATCCGCAAGCATACCCGGAAAAAGATTTATAAAAATGAAAAAATATCTCTTCCCGATGACAGTTATCATTCTATTGATTGTCTTTTTGCAATACCCGAGGTATCTTTGTACGCCAACCTGGTTCAATTTATCGATGATAATAAATTTAAAAAATATTCCTATGAGGATGTCTATAGGCAGACCCGCGCTTCTATCGATTGCGTGCATCGTGAAGGAACGATGAAAAAAATCATTACCAGTGATTTACCCAGCTATATTGCCAGAGATAGTGAACTGGCCAATATACTTCACCGCTTTAGATCTTCCAATAAAAAATTATTCTTATTAACCAACTCTAATTTTTCCTATACCGATAAAGTGATGGACTATCTGCTCTCGGGGGTTTTGCGGGGATATCCCCACTGGAAAAACTATTTTAACTACATTGTTGTCAACGCCCAAAAGCCCGATTTTTTTATCGAGGATAATTCCTTTGAATATTTGGATGCAGATGGGGAAAATCAGGGACTGCCAGTGGTGCCGTCCCCCAAAACTCGTTTTTTAAAGGGCGGAAACCTGAATGAATTTGAAGAGATGGCCGGAATCGGTAGCGATAATATCCTCTACATGGGGGATCATATTTATGGTGATATCTTGAGGTCTAAAAAGTCTTCTCTCTGGCGGACTGCCCAAATTATTCCGGAATTGGAGCGAGAAATTAGAATAATGAGCCACAATGTTGAAACCTTTCAACGCCTCTGTCGTTTGGACGAAAAACGGTTTCGGCTGGACCAGGAGTTGGTCTATAACCAGATGCTGGCTTCATCTCTAACTGAACTATATGATAATTGTGATCAAGAAGAGGATCAAAAGAGATGTTTGAGGGCAATTGAAGAACTTCACAAGGAATTAAGTCAACAAAGGAAAAAATTGCATGATACGGTTAAAAAAATTAACCAGACCGAGGTGGAGTTTGAAAAATATTTTAATCCATATTGGGGTATGCTTTTTAAAGAGGGAGCAGAAAAGAGTTGGTTGGGAAAGCAGGTAGAAGCATACGCCTGTGTTTATACCAGCCGGTTTGCCAATTTTCAATTCTATTCTCCCTTGCAATTTTTTCGGGCTCCCAGGGGTAAAATGCCCCACGAATAAAGGACAGGAACTAATAGATCACTGTTTCAACTACCAGTTTGCTGCCCTCTAGACTTCCGCCTACCATGACACCCTTCATTAGTTTAACCAGGTTTTTAACCGGCAAAAGATTACCGGAAACTACTTTTTCATATTCATTTGGAGGGGCAGAGGAATTCTTTGTCTTTGGCAACCATTTTTTCTTATAATTGGAGTGAAAGAAAAACAGGTTTGGCTTTGTCAGTAATTGTTTGTTTCCAATTTTCCTGTTCGCCAATAGAGTTTTGCTAAGTTTGGGAATTAGACGGAGATTTTTTTTCTCTTTACTGAGAACGATATAATTCTCTGTTGCTTTTACCCATTGGGGCAAAAATGGTTTTAAAGCGGTATCCAACCGTGGGTTTTTACCAAGAAAGATGCCGGTAATGTCCTTTTTTTCATTTTTAAGTTCCAGCCACTTGTGTTGAGCCGCTATTTCTTGTAAAAAAGGCGCTATTTTTTTCCAGGAGCCGCTAAAAAAATAGAGTGGTTCTTTAGTCTGGCTCAGTTCGACCACTACCACCTCGGGTGACAGGTATTGCCACAATTGTTTTTCAAGATTAATGTGGTGATTTTTCCAAAAAATTTTATCTGGGAAAAAAGTCTGTAGAGCCAAAGGAGTAAGGTTGTAGGTAAAATCGCCAAAAAAGTGGTAAATTTTGGCGGGATGAACACCTAGCCAACTATATGAAGCCACCTGCCAGGGAAGTTGGGGAGGGACTACTTGAAGGTCGAAAGGTTTATTGGGTATATTTTTTGGGGGCGAGATACGCAAATCCATTACTAGCCAAAAACGAACCTGTTTTAAATCGGGCTGGCAGCTGAAAGTCAGGCTGCGGATCTGGTGAAGTCCGGTAGCCATGGTAAATTGGTAAAACAGGGGGGATTTATGGGCCAGCCAGGTGCGCAAAGCCGGCATCCCGGTGATTATTGCCGTCATTTTTCCTTTATGGGATAAATTGTCCAGGGCGGTAATAAACTCGACTTTTGAGCCCAGACCGGGAAAAATAGGGGCCTTTAGTTGCTCCACCAGTTTCACCACCAAAGTTGGGATGTTTCCTCCTACCATCAAGGGTTCACAAGAGGGTTGAGCAGGAGTTGGAAACGAAAAGGCCAACCGGTTGTTTTGAGTAATAAATATATCTTCTCCATGGAACTTTTTGGTTTGTAATTTTCCTGTGCTCAGGCGATGAATCACTTTAGTGGTTAACTTTTTCCCTTTGGCAAACCGGCTCACAAAAAATATTTGGGGAGTTTGGCCCGCCTTAAAATTGAAACAAAAAACTGTTTCTTTACTTAAGCGGAAAATTTTCAGCCATTTTTTTGATGTCCCGTATCCATCTGCCGGCTCCTTATTCTGAAAAATAGAGACTAACCTTTTATCGCTCCATAACCTTCCCAAAGATGAACGCTGAAACTGGCGAATAAAGGCGGATAGGTCTTTAAACAGAATAACTGCCTGGCAACTGGCGGGAACAATTTGGAGGATATCCGGGTTAGGATAACAGGACTTTGGGCGGGCAAAACCTTTTTCTGACTTAAGAGTGGCAATAATCATCACCATCGTCAAAGAGAACCTGAGCAATTTTTTGCCCCATAGTCCGGATATAAAACTAAGGTTTTGTTTCATATTGATAAATTTTAGTATTAGCCAGGTTGGCAAAAATGATCACCCCCCAGTAAATGTTACCTTTATAATCAGGATGGGGAGCCAGTTGGACGTCTAAACCGTAGTGGGTAAAGGAATTGTCCGATAAATATGGCGAATTGGCCATCTGGTTTATATCTTTGCTTAAATAAAGATCAACTTTTATCTTTTCTGGGCTATAACCCCTTTCGTGCAAAGCAGCGCCCGCCATTTTGTATATGTTTCCATGAAATCTGGTGTAATAATCAACCTGGCCGCTTCGGACCATATCTCCCAGGTGAAGATTGGCCAGGTCATTCAAGAAAAAAGAGAGAGTCAATCTGGGGTTTTGTTGAAGGATTTTATTGTGCAATTGACTCAGAAAGGGGGGGAGCGATTGGATATTATCGGCAAATAGTTGAGTAATATATAGCCACTTATCACCCTGGTTCCCGTTCTTTAAATATACCCCAATACCGGTAGATCTCATTTTGGGGTCGATTAGGTTGTAATAGTGGGAAGGACTGGACACCAGGTTATCAAAAGCGCCGATAATCGATCGATACACGGCTAGATTTTCACTGTTATTTGGCGCGTAAAGGCCGGCTGCTCTCAATCGCTCTGTCAGGCTGCCTTTTTCGGGCAGGTGATGAGAAATGTGACCAGCGGCCAATTCCCGACTGTGTTCCCGGGCAGCATGGGAGAGGCCCTTATGAAGAGTTAGTGGTATCTTGCCTCTTTGGATACGTAACTTGTTGGTCAAAGAGAACAGTTTCAACTCTGCCGTTTTACTATCTTGATATCCGTCAAAATCGGGCAACAACTTGATAGATTTGGGGCGGCGATTGTTTTCCTTTTTAGTTATCCTGGTCCGATAAGAGGTCCAAGGGCCTTGCCAGTCCTGGGCCATCACCTCCAGGGTTAACTCTTCCTGCCCTTTATCCAGCGGTAGAGAAGTAAAAAATTTATCCCCTTTGTAGGTCAGCGGTAGTTTTATTACGCTATGGGCGACTTTTACCATCACCATAATCCGCAAGTAATCCTTACGCCGGGTTCCATCCACTATTAGCAATTTATGGTGGCTTGCGGAATTCTTTACTTCCCATTTGGCTTCCACCAGGTTGCCGCTCCATACCAGACAGTTTATTTCTGCTGATAGAGAGGCTCTTTTATTTTGTTATTCCCCTTTAAGGTTTTTGCCAGGCCGTAAATATTAAAGCGGCCAACTGGCCAAAGCAGGTGAATTGAACCAAAATCAGCCGCTGGTTTATACCATAAAGCCAACAGGTTGACTTTGTCTTGTAAATTTTGGGGTAAGGCATTTTTTACTTTGGCCGATTCAAAATAGCCCCAGTTCGCCCTGGTTACAGAAAGACGGTGACACAATTTTTCTGCGGTTTTTTGCAGAGTTTTATCTTTGGTTGGCAATTTTTTGCTATGGCCAGGGGGGGAAAAAATTGCAGGAATAATCTGGGCGCTTGCAAAGGAATGGGTAATTGTCAAAATCAATATAAAGAGAATATAGGCCGGTAACTTATACATTTAATCATTGTATTTCCTCTTATTTCTATTGTCAAAAGGTAATTGCTATGTTAAAAAATTTGTTTATTATAAATTGCCTTATTAGCCTTTAATAACGAAAATAATTCCTGGGAATTTAATCTCGGGTTATTTATTTCCACTTTAAAAACTATCTTATTAAAACCCAAAAAAGGAGGTCTAAATTGATTATTGGCGCACCTACAGAAATAAAAGTAAAAGAGTTTAGAATTGGGCTGGTGCCCGCTGGAGTAAAAACTTTAACCGAGCATGGTCATCAGGTGTTGGTCCAAAAGGATGGCGGAATTGGTAGCGGTATCTCCAATGAAGCCTTTATCGAGGCTGGAGCTGTCATGATTGATACCAAGGAGGAGGTGTGGGAGCGTGCGGATATGATTGTAAAAGTCAAGGAACCCATCGAGCCGGAATACAAATTGATGCGGGAAGGACAGATACTTTACACCTATTTGCATCTGGCGGCGGTTCCCGAATTGGTTCGGCAACTGGTAAAACGTAAAGTAAAGGCAGTGGCTTACGAAACTATTCAACTTGATGATGGTTCTCTGCCGGCTCTGCAGCCCATGAGCGAAGTGGCTGGCCGGATGTCTATCCAGCAGGGCGCTTACCGGCTGGAGAAAGAGCACGGCGGCAAAGGGGTGCTCTTGGGTGGAGTGCCAGGAGTGCGGCGTGGTCGGGTGGTAATTATCGGCGGCGGTGTGGTTGGCACTAACGCTGCCAAAATTGCGGTTGGTTTTGGTGCTCAAGTGACCATCCTGGATGTCAATTTACCCCGGCTTAATTACCTGGATGATATTTTTGGCTCTACTATCACCACTTTATACTCCAATTCCCATAATATCAGAGACTCGGTCAATAACGCCGACCTGTTAGTTGGCGCAGTGTTGATCCCCGGCGCCAAGGCTCCCGCTTTGGTAACCGAAGATATGCTGGTTGACATGGAAGATGGCTCTGTAGTGGTAGATGTAGCGGTAGACCAGGGAGGATGCATTGCCACCTGTAAGCCCACTACTCACGATGATCCTACCTATATCAAACACGGAATCATCCATTATTGCGTGGCCAACATGCCCGGTGCAGTTTCCCAGACTTCCACTTTTGCCCTTACCAATACCACCATCGGTTATGCGGTAAAAATTGCGGATCAAGGGTTGGAAATTGCGGCCAAGGAATCATTACCTTTATATAAAGGTATCAATACTTACAACGGTATCCTGACTTGCATGCCAGTGGGTGAATCACTGGATATGCCCTGCCAGAAGTTGGATCTATAGGGGGCTCGATGTATCGCGCAATACTCTCTCCAGTAATCTCTCATAGTATGGTTAAGGCTTTTAGCACCATTTTTCTATTTATATTCTATCTCTCCTGGGGAACCGGCGTTGTTGCCAAACCGCAGGAGAGCAATAAAATCAGCGACCCGGAGATCTGGTCTCTGATAAAAAATGGTGGTAAAACAGACAAATACCCGGATGCTGAGGCAATAGTTATTTTCGACCGAACAGAGGTTAAAATGGAGGATAGCGGTCTCAGCCACGTAACTCACCATCACCTGGTAAAAATTGTAAAAAGGGAATCTATCAGCAAATTTGCCACATTGCGTTTCGATTACGACCCAGCCTCCAACTACATAGAGATTAAAAAAGTAAGGATTCTCAGAGGGGAAAAAGAGGTGATCCCTGTAGATTTGACTAAGATAAGGGATCTGCCTCAACCGCAGAGGGCTATTTTTTGGGGAGCCCGCATGAACCTGGTGGAAGTGCCTGGCCTGAAAGAGGGGGATTGCCTGGAATATTTAACCTATCGAAAAGGGTTTCAAATAGCCTATTTGACTACCCAGGGAAACGATGAAAGATATATCCCTCCCATGCGGGGTCATTTTCATGACGTGGTCTACTTTGCCGACCATTTTCCGGTGGTTGAAAAGAGGTACCAGCTTGAAACCCCTAAAAACAAACCGCTGAAGTTTGCGGTTTACAATGGCCAGATATCCACTTCCTCCACCTTTGATGAGAATTATTTCCGTTACACCTTCAGCAAAATTCAGATTGCCCCTTTAAGCCGGGAAAAAAAGATGGCTGCCTATGGAGGCGATTTAATTGCCGCTTACTCCGACAGCGTTACCAAGGTGGTGCTTACCACTGTACCTGATTGGCAGGCTAAATCCAGGTGGTTTTACAATGTTAACAAAACTCAGTTTGAATATAACCAGGAGATTCAGGACAAGGTTCGAGAAGTTACCCGCGGCTTCACCACCGATCGTGATAAGGTGATGGCCCTGTTGAGGTGGGTGGCCCATAATATACGCTATTCGGGTATCTCCATGGGAAAGGGGGAAGGTTATACCATTCACACTGGTGAGATGACTTTTAACGATCGAAGCGGGGTGTGCAAAGATATAGCCGGAATGCTGATCACCATGCTCAAAGCGGCGGGGTACCAAGTATTTGCCGCCATGACCATGGCTGGATCCCGGGTAGAAGAGATTCCTGCTGATCAGTTCAACCATTGTGTGGTGGCTTTGAAAAAAAGTGACGGCTCCTTTTGGATGCTTGATCCCACTTGGGCGCCTTTTTCCCGGGATGATTGGTCCAGGGCCGAAGGGGAGCAAAACTATGTTATCGGCACCCCTGAGGGAGAAAAATTGATGTGTACCCCGGCTTTTGATCCAAAGGACAACACCTTAAAGATTAAAGCAAAAAGTGTTATCAACCGGAAGGGCACCCTTAAAAGTGAGATCACTATTCAGGCCAGTGGTTATGCTGAATCTCGTTTGCGTTACGCTTTTGCCTTTCGGCCTAAGCATAAACATAGAAAAACCGTGGAGAAATGGTTGAGCAACATCGCTCCCCAGGCCACCCTGGAAAAGTTGAAGATCGGAGATGTGGAAGATCTTTCTCGCCCCTTTAAGGTGCAAATACAATTTCAGGCGGTTGATTATCCTTTAATGGGAGAAAAAAGATATTTTCTGGTTCCGCCTCTGGCCAGGCATCTGTTTGCCCATGATAAGCGGATGAGTGATTATTTACACGCTGGCAACAACCCCAAAAGAAAATATCAGGTGATGTTAAGGGGAGCCTGGTACGTGGAATTTCAGGAAACCTTAAAACTTCCTAATAGTTGGCGTTTGAAAGAGAAAAAATTACCCCAGGCATCGGTGGAAATGGACAATCCCGCCTCTTCTTTGGCTTTTACCCTTAATCAGCGCGGAAGAGAACTGAAACTAACCGAAAAAATAACCATCAAACGACGCCGTATAATGCCAGAAAATTATCCCCAGTTCAAGCAGGTAATAGATAAGATCAAGCAGTTGCAGAACTTGAGGTTGGAGTTTGTAACCAGTGGTCATGGGAGGAAAAAATATTGAATATAAATATTGATATGCGACATCAGTCACTTGACATGACATTGGTAATATTGTCCTTTTTAGTTATTTCCCTGCTGGTCTGTCCCACTGGTTTCGCTGCCTCAAAGGGCGGGGACCAGGGAACCAGGGAAAGATTGGACTTTCTCAAGAATGCTCCACCGGCGTCCGCCTATCCTGAGGATGATTCGCTAATCATAAACTATTCCCTGGAGATAAAATTGCTGCCCGATGGAAAAATAGTCCGCCGGGTTCACAAGCAGGAGAAACTGTTTACCCCTTATGCTGTGGATCACCATTGCGACCCCATAATCTCCTTTAACCAGAAGGAGCAGCAACTAAAAATTATCCGGGCCAGATCCTTTATGAAAAATGGTAAAATCGTTGACACCACTGCTAACGGTTTCAATCTATCCACTCCCTTTGCTCTGGAGAAATCACCCCGTTTTACCGATATGACCGAGATGGTGGTCAGTCATCTGGGGGTAGAAAAAGGGGGGATCATAGAATTAGACTACCGTCTGGAGGATAAAAAGAAACTTAATCCTTTTTTGGGCGGTCGCTTACCGCTTAATTTGCACGCCCCGGTGTTGGCGGGAAAAATCTCTATCTCCATTCCCCGGTCTAAAAAATTATATTTTGCCTGTCAAAATTGTACCCTGAAGCCCTTGTTAAAGGAGGATCAGGAATGGCGGACCTACTCCTGGGACTTAAAAGGAAGAAAAGCCGCCAAAC
>CAZTWC010000001.1:0-4726 GCA_964617105.1 uncultured Myxococcia bacterium | reverse complement strand
TGAGTTTGTTTGGTAGAAATGTAAATAAGATAATTTTATATATTTGGGCGTTCTTTTCTTGATATGGCATGGTTTCATAAAACTTTAACCGATATGGAAGGGGCAGTAGAAAGAAAAGATTGGGATACAATCTCCTATCTGCTCTTTTCTACGGCCGAAAATTGGCCGGAGGCCTTGTCCGATTTTATTCCTCTTTTTGAGTCTGCCGCCCAAAAAGCCCCTGCAATTGAGAAGGTTATGCCCAAATTGTCAAAAGATGCCCCCACCGCCTATATGAAGGTGATGGCTTTGCAAAACAAAGTGGCCAAAGAGATCACCTCCACTACTTGGCAATGGCCCCGACCCTATTTGTGGTTTGTTTCCAGAGCAGACACTGTTTATGCCTCCAAGTATGGAACCCCGGAAGAAAAAGCGGCCCTTTTAAACGGATTGCTGAACCAGGCGGGTATAAAATCCCGGCCGGTGTTAGTGAGTGACACAACTCAGTTAAATGATAACATATTCTTTCCTGGCCAGTTTTCCATGATTCGTCTGCTAGTTCAATTGCCGGGAGAGCGGGAAATTTTATTAAATCCCGCCTGCCCCATTCAGGATGACCAATGGTACTTGTGCGGCGGAAAAAAGGCTCTACTGCTAGAGAAAGGGGATATTTCTATAATCACTTTGCCAGCCAAAACTACTCTGACAAATCTGAGTACTGTGACCGGAAAATTGCAAATTAAAGCTGACCTAAGTACAAAGGGCCAGATGGAGATTATCTCCACAGGTTTTTTTAACCCTTATCACCAGTTGCGTAATCAGGGGATTAGCCAGAAAACCGTGGATAAACTAGGTAACAAGATATTAGGTGGCGCTAAAGTTACTGGCTATAGTTTTAAATACTTTGACCCCACTCAGGTAAAACTCAAATTGCAGTTGGCCAAAGGAGCGGTGGATAAAATCAGCCGGGGTTTCTATAAGGTCCAGTTGCCTATCCATCCATGGTCAATAGAACAGTTAGGAATCGATTATTCTCACAACCAGATAGATTTGCCTCTGGAGATAAAAGTGCCGGCCCGGGAGATATTTCAGATGAAAATTTCCTTGCCTGAAAATTTTAAGGTTGCCTATTTGCCCCCAAAAGTGGAAAAGGAAAATGATAGTATCGCCTTTAAAAGCGGGTGGCGACAGGAAAAAAATGAAGTAATAATGGAGCGGGAGATCTTTATTAAGAAAGTCAGGGTCCAACCGGGCCGGGATTACCGGGAGTTTAGACAAATATTTTTAGAATATTTTAAGGACAAAAACCAGACGCTTCTATTGGAGGTCCGGTAACATTTCAGGTAAACAGGCGTAGTTGTCTCCCACCGGGTTATCCTCGGCGCGGGCAATCAGGGCATTTTTCATTTTCTGATTGAAACGCTTCAAAACCGCTATCAAATTTGTCTTCATGTGGGTAACAGCACCTTTAGCCCCCTGAATCCAGGATTCAAAACTGCTCAGATTGAGTTCCTGTTCTGCGGATAGGCAGATATTTTTTTCCAGATTAACCGCCAGATCTTGATCTATATTTTTTGCCTGACTTTTTACCCGGCTAAATAGTTCCAACAGTTGCAGAAACAACCCCTGATTTCCCAAATCTTTTCCCGACCGGTCCCTATTCTCTAACAGATGCGCCAAAATGATGTCTGCCTGGTCAATATTTTGTTCCATATCCTGCACTTGCGACAGGGTAATATTGGTGCTCTCTAAACAACGAGCGGCAAATAGAAATTTATTATCATGTGGCGAGGTAATTCGTTTAGCATCGAGGGATATGGTGTCAGGAAGCACCTCTACGGGCTGAAGTGCTAAGAGTGTAGATGAGCAAATTACCGGGTTGTTTTTTTTATCCATTAGAATCCTCCCCAATTCTTGGTTAGCAGGCAACATAAAAATATTCTACCAACTAAGAAATTGCAAGATTGGTGCCAGGAGAGGATACTTTATAAAAATTACTGGGCTATGATTCGGAATTCTACCCGCCTATTCTTCTCCCTACCAGTGGCAGTATTATTGGAAGATATAGGCTTGGTCTCTCCAAAGCCAATGGCCTCCACCCGGTCTGGAGCAATACCTTGCTCGATAAGATATGCCCGTACCGCTTTGGCCCGTTTATCAGAGAGAATCATATTGTAAGAATCACTGCCTACCGAGTCGGTATGACCCTCGATGAGGACTTTCATACCTTTATTGTCTTTGAGGGCGGCTCCCACTTCGTTAAGCAAGCCGTGGGATATCGACTTAATGGTGGCTTTACCGGTGTTGAAGAAAACTTTTTGTTTCAGTTCAATCTTTTTCGATTTTTTATTGATGATGATCATCTTATATTTTGGCGGCGGGCAACCATTGTGCTCAGCAACCCCTTCTACGTTGGGGCAATGGTCATCTACGTCAAGTACGCCGTCTTGATCATTGTCTATATCCGGGCATCCGTCTTCGTCCATAAAGCCATCCAGGTCTTCTGGATTATCCGGGCATAAATCTTTGTTGTCCGGCACCTTGTCTTTGTCTCGGTCACCAGCCGGGCAGCCCTGTTTCTCAGGAATACCGGCAACCAGGGGGCAACGGTCAAAAATATCTGGTATCATATCCCGATCAGTATCCTTTTCCTGATCCTCCGGGCATCCGTCTTCATCCTGAAAGCCATCGTAATCTTCCGGTTCCTGGGGGCAAGCATCCACATGATCCTGCAATCCATCTTTATCGGAATCGGGAAACTCTTTCTCCTCCGGTTTACATTGCCTGGCCAGGGCTAATGCCATTTTAGTGCCACTTTTGGCCTCCAGAAAGTGCCTATTTGCCCGTAGGTAGTCGCCGTCTTCCAATTCATTCAGGGCAAAGACGAGATTAGCCTCGGAACGGGCCACCTCCCGCCCTGCACATCGTTCGGAGGATGCTTTTTTGGCTTTATTTAGATCCCTTTTGAGTTGTTTCAAGTTGGCACGCATTTTATCAGCTTTGCTGCAAGAGAACGCCAGTGAGATGATAAAAAACAAGATGGTCAGTTTTCTAAGATTTATCTTCATTGTTCCAATTCCAATATTTTTAATATAATTCTGGTCTAAATTTGTTTTGAGGTTGACTATTTAACTTTTTCAGTGGCGTCTTTTCAATTTTTTTTGTTTGTCAACAGATTTTCTTTCCGCTTTTTTAGCATAGTCCCTGGCTATGGTGGCGTAATCTATACTACGTTCATATTTGGATTGTCCCTGCTTCTCTTTTGATTTTTTTAAATATTCAAAGGCGCTGTAATATTCATAGGGAGAGTAGCGTTCTGCACCAGCCGCTCTGGCGCTTTCCAGGTTAACTTCGGCTTCAATCACCAGAGCAGTGGACTGGATTGGTCCGCAACCAGTCAGGCTGAAGAAAATTAAAGTAATTATTAGCGTTATAGCGGCTTTAAACATTGATTTACTCCAAGTCAATTTAAATCCTAAAAAAATCCAAAGAAAATAAAATTTTCAGGATATATTCTTTAAAACAACTATCAATTTCCCTTTTTTATGTCAAGAAAATTTAGTTAATTCCCGAATGGCAACCAGGTAGTTTCTGTCCGGACACTAGGCAGGAGGAACTATTCAACTCCCCTTAACGTTTATGGACCAGGAGTTTATTTCCCTTTTGGAACAGGACATCTATTTTATTATCCAATTTTACTTCACTGATAATGCCCAGGCCGAATTTTTTGTGGTCGATCAATTCATTTTCCTCGAAATCTCCAGACATACTATAAATTTTAGCATTAGAAGTGTCCATATTGCTGATGGTTTTTTCCCAAACAGCAGAGATTTTTTCTCCCTGGTTCTCTTTTGGAGTTACCTCTTTTTTCTTGCTGGCGGCTTTTACTCTTTTTTTACCGTCAGTAGGGGACACGTAATTATGCTCACCATTGCAGGTGTTGCAAATAACCCGCTTTACATCCTTGCCTACCATGGCTTTAACTGTATGAGTCAACAGCATTTTACACTTGGTGCAATAGGAGTCAATTTCCCCGCCTACGCTTATCTTTTTCGACATAAATTATTCCTCTCTAGGATCGATCGTTAAATTTTGCTGTACCTAAAAAAATAATATCCCTCAGATTAATGTTTGTCAAGAATGTCACTGCATTATCCCTTTGTTTTAGGGACAAAAATAATTCCCGGTTTTTAATGTCGGGTTGAAGTAAACCGTTAGTTTCAAGTTAAAAGTGAAATTGTCGATGTAGAATAATAGGATATAGCTTTAATTGGCTACCAGTTACCGTTCATGTGCATTTTATTGGATCAGATTTAATATTTAAAAATGGCCTTATCCTTACACACCAACATAGCTTCTTTGTCTTCCCAGAGATACTTGAGTCAAACTCAGAGAGATTTTTCTGTCTCTCTGCAAAGGCTTTCTTCCGGCTTCAGGATAAATCGGGCGGCTGATGATGCTGCCGGTTTGGCTATCAGTGAAAATTTGAAGGCCCAGATCAGGAGTTACAGCCAGGCTAAAAGGAATGCCAATGATGGCATAAGCCTGTTGCAGACCGTTGACGGCGCTCTCAACGAAACAGGAGCAATCCTGATCAGGATCTCCCTCCAGGATCATCTCATCCACCAGACCATCGCAGTCATTGTCTAACCCATCGCAACTGGTTTCTTGAGCCTGAAAATCGGGGCCATAATCTTGGTCAGAGCAGGAATCCCAACCATTTTGACCACCGCATTGCCTGGTTATT